>CALARM010000146.1 GCA_937888925.1 uncultured Synergistia bacterium
CCTATTTCCTGGAGAGCCAGGATGGCTTCTTTTCTTACCGATGGTTCAGAGTCACCTGAAAGTATGGTTTCAAGTGGTTCTATTCCTTCTTCTATGCCCATTTCTCCCAGTGCAATAGCTGCACTGGCTCTTACTGCAGGTTCTCTGTCATTTATTGCTGCGACTATTGCAGAAAAAGCACTGTCTTCCCGAAATTTCATAAGAGACATGATAACACTTCTTTTTACCCTCCAGCTGTCATCATCGTCCATCATTTGCTTCAATAATTCTATGGATTCTTCAGATGTTATTCCTCCTATTGCCGTCGCTATGGAACATCTTACAAGAGGATTCTCATCTTTCATCGATTTTTTTAATGTATCCATAGATTTTTCGTCACCTATTATTCCAAGTGCGAGAGCTATGTTCATTTTTATATTCGGATCTTCTTCTTCTTCCATTATTTTACATAATGGCAATAGAGAACGTCTGTCTCCTATTTCCCTGAGTGCAAAAGAGGCATTCCTTTTGATTTCAAGATCTTTGGAACGAGCAGCTTCTATAAGGAGAAGTAGATACTGATCCTGCTCCGATGATGATAAATCTCCATAAGCAGTGGTAATTTTAAAAGGTTCCCCGCTGATTAGATTTGTCCAGGTTATGGATTCCATACGAACCTTCATCAGTGAAGATGTAGTTCTGAATTTCTGTTCTTTAAAAAGAGTTTCTTTTATATTACCTCTCCTGCTTGCCATTATAATCACCGAGAGAACTAAAAACAGTATAAAATATGGTATTATAAATAGTAAGGATTCTTTTGGATAATTGATAAGTTTTTCTTTTCCTTTAAAATATGTAAGAACCTTATCTTTTTCTGACAGGGGAAGAATATAATATTGAAGTTTTAATTTTTCTCCACCTGTAATTATAATAATATGGTTTTTATCTATTTCTACGGATTTTATAATGTTTTTATTTGCCAGAGAAATGAAATCTTCATAATTTATACAGGTATAGTCATTATAAGAATGATAGATATAATAACCGAGAAATATACCTATAGATATGAGCAATATACATATAATAATTTTATTATTTAAAAATTTCAATTTCATCAGAAAATCTCCTTGATTATATGGAAAAGGATTTATTAAATTAAAATAGAAATTCAACATTCATTATATCAGATTTGTTTCTGAATTACTATACAGGATGTTGAATGTTGGTGGATATAAATAATACATATATGCTCTCGTGACGCGTGACGGGAGAAAAACCTTTATTACGTGCTTATGGACAGGTTTGTGTTACATTTGCAAATGGTGAAAAACAATGAATAAAATCTTGATTTTGCTGGTTTTTTTTGTGTTTTTTTTGAATTCTGTTTGTTTTACTTTTGCAAATCCAATGAATGATACAAAAATAGAATCTGACATAGATATTATGTCAGTTTCTGCAGAAAAAATTGAAGACAGTCTTAAAAGTCTGGAAGAAAGAACGGACAGGCTGGAGGACATGGAATATTCTATCTGTGGTGATACTGTAATAAATTCCTTCTGTTATGACGGAAACAGGCCGGAAGAATATATTAAGCCTTTTGATTACTATAATATAAGACCTCTTGAGTCAGGTTTTTCTTTTTCCAGGAGGTTTGAATTCAAACTGAAAAGCAGATTGAATTATGATTTATGGGCCAATATAAATCTGGAAACTTACAGTTTCTCCGGTTCCGGTAATATTTCAACTTTCTGGGGTGTTAATCAGAGCTGTGGTTACTACCCTTCTTCCGATCTTACAAACGGCTCTGTTGAATTGAAATCCATTGGCCCTGATATTTCGGCAAGTATAGGAACTTTTTATCCTCTATCTTTCAGTGAACTCATTTTTACTTCTCCAAGGAACCTCAGTGTTTACGGTCCTCCTGTCTTACCTGTAAAAGGATTGATGATGGCCGGCTCCTTAAAACCGCTTACAGTGGAATTTATATGGGGTATAAATCCTGATTATTATATAAAAAATAATATGGCTTATAAAGGGCATGATACTATACTCTGGGGTGGCCATATGTCACTCTCTTCCGGGCATGGGAAAGGGGGACTTACTTTTATACAATCTTCAAGAAACGGTATACCTCAGGATATGTACGGACTGGATATAGCATATAATCTATCAAAAACCCTTTCTTTAAAAGGTGAAGTGGCAACAAGTTTTTTCGGAAATGATAAAATGGATAACAGTGCTTTTACATTCACAGTTGAAAAGAATATTGGCAGTTTAATATTCTCCGGTGAGTATCTGTGGATTTCCCCCGGCTATGATCCTTTTAGATTGCATAAAACCTTTACAGAAAGAGAGCTACTTGGTACAGGGAGACTGGCCTGTAACCGGAGGGGATTTGATTTATGGCTCATGATGCCACTCGACAGGGGAGAGGTGAAAATAGAATTTTTACGTTTTTCCCAGATCGTTCCAACTAAAAATGAATTTTATATGGATTCTTTATTCCCTCCATATAACGATGATAAAAATTTAAGAGGAGATTTTACCGCTCTGGAACTTTATTTCAAAAGGAATATTGCTTCAGAACTGTCTCTTAAAGGTCATTTTGAATTGGTGAACCTTTTCAGGCCATCTCCGGCCAGTATTGATTTTACTCAGACTACATACCTTCTTGAGGTAAATTACAGGGCTCTGGATTATTTAACTGTGGGAGCAGGACTGGTTTATCTGAACCGCCATGGAACCTGGTATTCACCTGTAGATTCTTCACAGTTTATGCCTGCATTTACTATAGATTTTACCGTCAATAACTCTCTGTCTGTCTCTGTTGAGCAGAGAAATGTAGTAACTGGTGATTTTATAGATTCTTTTAATGATTATAATCTCAGTCAGACCAGCATTACAGGAAGGCTCAGGTGGTAATCAGTAAAATGAAATTTTTTTTTACTTTCTTGACAAACTTTTAACTTGGTGTTATACTGAAAAAGATACCGGATTTGCAGTTGCAATTTTATTCTTGCAAAAGTGAAAAATTAAAAGAATTTTACATATCTTCCCTTACATGAAGCAAGTTTTGAATATAAGGAGGTGGATTGTATCTCGCAATGCTGAATGTAATGGAAAATGGTAAAGACCGGAGAATTGACGTAAAACTTTAAGAGGAAACGTGGACACTCTTTAGAGCAGGCAATTCCTCCGGGGTTAGAAAAACTAACTTACATTATTATTAATGAACGATTAATTTATTAGGAGGAACAATTTTATGAAAAAGATAGCTTCAACACTTTTTGTGGTAATGGCTTTCGCATTAATTATGTCATTACCAGTGTTAGCAGATCCTTTTTCTGATGTGCCACAGGATCACTGGGCATACGATGCAGTTCAGATGCTCGAAGAAAAAGGTCTCGTAGAAGGTTATCCCGATGGTCTTTTCAAAGGCGACAGGGCAATGACCCGTTATGAAATGGCAATGGTAGTTGCCAGAGTTATAGCCAAATTAGAACAGGTTCAGGCTTCAATACCTGAGATACCTGATCTTTCTATTTATGCAACAAAACAGGATCTTGAAACAATCAACAAATTACTCAAAGAGTACAAAGATGAATTAGATGCTCTCGGAGTAAGAGTAAACAATATTGAAGAAACAGTTGGAAAACTCACTGCAAGAGTTGAAGAACTCGAAAGAGTTAAAATCAGCGGAGATTTCCAGTCTATTGCTACCAATATTGGTATTCAGGAAAGACCAGCCAATGCACAGGATTACGGCCCGGGCTATGCCACCACTGGTGTAGTATTAGGTGACATAGACAGATATGCCGGTTCAACCCTTATATTCAA
>CALARM010000147.1 GCA_937888925.1 uncultured Synergistia bacterium
GTGGTACCGGTGTAGGTGGAATAGATGTTGCAGTAGGTGGTACCGGTGTAGGTGGAATAGATGTTGCAGTAGGAACAGTAGTAGGTATGCTATTTGGATCAGTAGTAGGAACAGTAGTAGGTATGCTATTTGGATCAGTAGTAGGAACAGTAGTAGGTATGCTATTTGGATCAGTAGTAGGAACAGTAGTAGGAACAGTAGTAGGCAGGCTATTTGGATCAGTAGTAGGTTCTACAGTAGGCGTACCGGGTGGTGTAGTAGGAGCTACTGTCGGTATCGGAGTCGGTGGTGATAGAGAAACTTCTCCGGAACCATAGCCATCTGTTTTTTCTCTGAATCTTGGTTCTTTTAATAATGTTACTGATACAGGTATACAGAAATCAACACAGGGTGTAATAAGTAATGTTCTATTTGTTTCACTTGTTATATTTCCTTTTGTAGAAGTACTGCTTCTGGCTATTACAGAACCGATAATATGAACATTCCCGTTAATATTTATATCACTTCCGGAATATAACATACCTATTACATATGGATAGCCTCTGGAAATAGAATATAATATATCCTGAAGGGCTGTTTTGGAATGGGGATTATCATTATCATTATTACTTGCATATACAATTGATTTGACATCCATAGAAGACAGACATGGAGTATAATTTGGCCCGTCTGAAACAAGATAATTTGACATATTGGTTATGAGAGCACTGCCCATACCTCTGGATTGTAACGTGCTCTGTATTGCAGAATTTTTTATAAAAGCTTCCAGACTTACAGGCTCAAATTTTTCATTGTCATCTGCAGCCCATGCCTGCCCGATAATATTGAAGGGCCACTTTAATTCAGTTATCTGAAAATCTTTTTGAGATGATTTAATCTTATATTTATCATTTATCGTAGTGTATAACATATCATACCATTCATCGAAATTGGGAGATGGATTTGGCGCATATGTACCATTCATGCTTAAAACTTCTGAAGCACCATGAACGGTTATATCTCCGTCAGCATATAGTATAAGCTTCTCTGTCGGATAGCCTGTATAATCCAGAGTGCTATTTCCGCATAAATTTATTGATGCAGGTGTATTTGGATCTGTGCCGGAAGGTAACATTGCCTGTCCTGTTGCACTTACCACCCCATCACCCATAAGGCCTTTTGCAATATTGACAATATGTCCGTTTACTATATATATATTGGTTTTATTTAATTTTACCGGTCTATTATTTATGGAGAGATTGGCATTTTCCAGTTTGTAATTTCCCGGATCAAGTGAGCTTATCTTATCTCCGTCAATATTGTAGATATTATTTGCACTGTCATAACTATAGGCAGAGGAACTGAATTTAATGCCAATTTCCGTTATAAGGTCTTTTATGCCGGAAATAGAAGCAGGTGAAACTTCTTCCGGAGGCTCAGGCAGTTCTCTGTTCAGAGGTCTCTGTATTCCTCTGGTTCTATATGGATAGGCAACATTAATAGAATTGTTCGTAGATACATAGCCGTCAACAATAAACTCTGAATGGGTATCACATGTTATATTATCCAGGGAGCATATGTCACTCGACGGTGTTGTCTCAAGAGTATAGGGATCCGTTATTCCTCTGGTGAATAAATTCCCTTTTACCTCTATTTTACCACTTGAAAAAAGAGCGGGAAGTTTTGCATTTGGTTTTACGAAGGTTTTTATTGTAAAATTTTCATCTTTTGATTTCAGTCCTCCTGTGGAAACTATCTGTATGGATCCGACAGGCACTGCATCACCTTCGCCGGTTAACCTCTTTTCTTTACCGTTATAATTGTTATAAACATTTACTTTATAATGGTAAATACTGCCTCCTTCATCTTCTCCGATATTTTTCCACGTTGTTATTCCTTCACCCCATTTGACATTCGGGTCAAAACTATTGCCGGGCCAGTAGTTATCTTCATTGATTTTATATACAGCCATGGCAACACCTGCTTCTGCTGCGGAAAAACAGTTCAGGTAATTTCTGTCATGACCTGTAAGGGTAAGTAAATTCTGGCTTATAGAAAGTAACGATATGACAAAAATAAAGAGCAGTACAAGGATGAATAATACAGTAATCAGTGTGAATCCGTCTTTTTTCTTCAGATGATTTTTCATATTTCATTCTCCTTTAATATATTATTATATACCAAGTGTATTATGGGGATAAATTTCTATAAAAGATTTCATTTCTTCATTACCGGAACCGCTAAAAGAAGCTCCTTTTTTTCTTGCACAGATTTCTATTTTTATAAGTGAAGGACTTGTTCTGTAAATTCCTAAAGTATATATATACCTGGCAATCACAGTATATTTAATATCATTATCATTGCATAAATTCAGTAATTCTGTGTGTGTGAGAGGAAAAGGAACTTTTCTCGCATCTCCTGTGACTTTATCATAGATCCTTTCCTTTCTCCTTAATTCTCCTGATGTTTTATCAAAATAATATATGATATATTTCTGCCATATGGGAGTTGTACAGCTATCATCATCAAGGATGATAGTTCTTGTACTACCTGAATCTTTGTAGGGAGATAAAAAACTGATTGCATGGGGAGTTCCGCTTACATCATATATTTCTGCACTATTTATAGTAACGGAACTGTTGGATGAACTGCTTAATTCTATTCTCATCCTTCTGAGGGATACCAGAACTTCACTCTGAACCTCTGCTCTGGTTCTTCCAATCATAAATAGTTTAAGCCCGGGAATAAAAACACTGAAAAGAGCGGAAAGCAAAAAACCACATATGGCAACTGCCACCATTATTTCTATTAAGGTATGTCCCCGCTTATCATTCATACACAGATCCTCTTAATATTTCGTGCAATCTTCGTTATACATATATCTGTTTTCAGATTATCATTCATACACAGATCCTCTTAATATACAGGAACATTCATAGGAAGATATACTTTATTATATACATAAGATCTTACTTTTACTTTTTTAATACCGCTTGATTGTTTCCATTTTACTGTTACAATAACCTCTACTATCTGCTTCGGATCTGCAAATTCCCCATCTTCAAGATCTACTTTTTTTACCATAACTGCAGGTGTAAATGTAGTATTTTCTATATTAACTGCATAATCTATAGAGGAATGATTCTCCTGGGTAAGTTCTATATTCCCCATAGTTTCCACATCAGGAACCATATAAAAACTACTTTTATATAATTCCAGATGTTTATTGGCTATATTATAAGCTACCGACATATTTTTGCCTGTCTTTAAAGCTTCTATGCTGGAAGGGAAAATAGTTACTATGCTGAGTACTATTACACTTAAAAGACATATAGAAACCATGATCTCAACAAGACTCAAGGCACTTACATGAGATTTTCCCTTCATAAACCAATTCTTCAAAGACATATAAACCCCATAATCTCAACAGAACTTACTCTGATTATACAGTGTTTTATTTTATGGAAAATCATTGGTACATAATAAAGTATAACATATTTTATGACACTTTGCAATTAGTTTTATATATTATAAAATTAATATTATTTCAAAAAAACTTTATGGAATTCGTTCCCTGAATAATCTACCTCTAACAGACATCAAAAACTCTATATAATATAATCACAGAATTTTATAAAAAGTTTCACTCTATGAAAATAATTTATATAATTTTTGCCAGAACTACCTCAAATATATTAAATCGTGACGCGTAACGCGTGATGCGAGGAAAGAGATAATTAATAAAATTCTATTTCTAAACTATATTTAAACAGGGTCATTCTTTTAACTGTTTAAGGAAGGATTTTTCTATTTAATTTTGAAATAAATTGAGGATCTTTTATATTTAATTTTTAACCCGGGTGGTGTGTAATGAATCTCATATGTGCTGTCTGTGGAGCAGAACATAAAGCTACAGGAAAATTTTGCAGTGAATGTGGGTCTCAGAAATTTATAGAACAGGATCAGGAAAAATTACTTTTAGTCAGGGGAGACATTATTGCTTCACGATATAAAATCATAGATTTCCTGAAAGCAGGAGGTATGGGTGCTGTTTATAAGGCAGAAGATCTTCGCCTGTCAAAACTTTGTGCCATAAAGGAATTAATAAACCAGTCACTGGAAGGGGAAGAAAAAAGGGCTGCTTTTATAAGATTTGAAAGGGAAGCGAAGATTTTATCAGAACTGGAACATCCGAACCTTCCCAGGGTTATAGATTATTTTACCCTTGGAAACAGACATTATCTTGCTATGGATTTTATAGACGGAGAAGATCTGTCAGCATTGCTCAGAAGCAGGGGGAGTAAAGGCCTGGATGAAGAAGAAGTCATACAGTGGACACTTCAGATATGTGATGTCCTCAATTATCTTCATACCAGAAACCCTGTTGTTATTTACAGAGATATAAAACCTTCGAATATTATGTTGAGAAAATCTGATAATAAAGCTATGCTCATAGATTTCGGCATAGCCAGGACAGTTGCTCCCAGGGAAGAAGAAGGTCTTACAAAGACGGCTATAGGGACTATAGGTTATATGGCTCCCGAACAGTACAGAGGTAAAGCTGATGTCAGAAGTGATATATATTCCCTTGGCGCAACAATGCATCATCTTCTTTCCGGTAAAATGCCTTTACCTTTTACTCTGGAACCTTTAAAAAATATAAGACCCGATGTCTCGTCCCATGTGAATGCAGTGGTTATGACAGCACTGAGATTGAATTTAAATGAAAGATTTCAGTCAGCTCTTGAAATGAAAAAAGCTATTACGGGAACTATAAAAGTAGAACTTCCTGTTACAGAGGAAATAGGCAAAGTAGATCTTCTTTTGAATCAACTCGATTCAAACGATCCGGAACTGAGATATATAGTAGTTAAATCTCTCTCTTCCCACAGGGATGAAAGAAAGATGCTCCAGCCGCTCATGACACTGGTTTTAAAAGAACCTGATCTGATAGTAAGAAGAGAAGCTTTAAAAGTACTCGCTTCTATGAATAACAAAATGATACTTGAGATTTTTAATACTTCTGTTACAGATAAAGACCTGGAAATAA
>CALARM010000148.1 GCA_937888925.1 uncultured Synergistia bacterium
AAAAGAGAAAGAAAATCCGCAAGAGAAACATTCCATAAGGGAAGAAATAATAGGTCTTTCTATGAGATATAAGATTATGACTCCCTGCACATCTTTTGTGGCAATAGATGAGGGAGAAGGTAATGAAAGGCAGGAAATAATAAGGGTTACTGTGCCACAATTATTGCCAGAAGGTATGAAAAAGACTTTACCGGCGGGGAGTCATGCGCCACAGAAAACTTCTCCTTCTCCAGGAAGGCCTTTGAACTTAGTCTCACCTCCGGGAATGATGAGAAGGTCTGTGTCACATGTTATATCTTCCCCTTCTCCAGCCCTGTCTCCTCCGAGAAGTGCAGGAAGGCCCATGTCTGGTATTATGAGTATTCCGAGAGGAGAAGTATCACGGGCGCCACATTCTCCCATCGCTGTGAGAAATACTCCAATTACACAGCAGGGAAGTGTAATGAGATTATGTTTGTCTACAAATATACCTGTCGATTCTTCAGAAGAAATGTTTAAACCAGAACCGATATCCAGAAGTGAGGAAAGAACGGAAGATTTAAGATCAGTAAGGGTAGAAGAATACAGAGATAATATGCCTGATATTGCTGTAGTTGACTTTTCTCCGGGAGGTGACTTATCTATTGAAGATGAGAAAGGTTTATTATCAGAAATTAAAGATTCTGTCGGAGAATCCATAGCTTATAAAGGATCTGCTCCTGCAGAGGCAAAAATAGTTTCTGTACCATACAGGTCACCTGTAAGTCCTGAAATGATTGATTTATCGTTCAGATACCTTGCCAGAAATCAGAGTGCAGAAGGTTTCTGGAGTAATGAGCCTGACATAAATAAAAGGGTAATCTCAACAGCTCTTGCAGTTCTTGCTTTTATAAAACATGGTCATACGAATAAAACAGGAAACTACAGAGGACAGTTGAGTAAAGCCATTTATTATATTCAGAACAATTTCCGCAATCTTTCAGGAGTAGCTCTTTCTCTGGCAGTAATGGTATCTCTGGAACTCTATAAAATCTCAGGGAAGAAGAAAGAAAGAGAAGATGCAGAAAAAGCTTCAGAGAAACTGAAAGAAGAATGGTCTGCTTTTAATACTTTTCTGGAACAGGGTTTTGCGTTCTATGGAGGAAAAAGTGCAGTAAAAGAAGGTTTTATAAAAGAAGGAGAACTGCCTCATCTTAACACAGGTGAGGGAGAGATAAAAAGTATTAAAATTACTGATATAAATACTCTGGAAAATATTCTTTTATCTGCTCTGTCTGTAATTGCCGGGGAAAAAGAAGTTTTAAATATCTGGCTCACACACGTCAGAAAGGAGGAACCAGATAGAGGCAGTATAAATATTCCCGGATTAAATCCTGTTGATACTACTGCCGCCGGTATTTTTGTAATAGCCTGAGAACTTTTTTGTCCCGGTATAATTACTGAACTGACTACAAGCATGTAATAAACGCTTCCCTCCCGTCATGCGTCACGAGAGCATATATGTATTATTTATGCTTAAGTCAGTAAAAAATTAATAGTCTCATGTCTCTCGCTACCCGTTACGCGTAATGCGTCACAATTACAAAATGAAAGGAAGGTTAATTTATGAAAAAATATTCAATATTAATCCTGTGTCTCTTATTTGTATCTATTTTCTCTATATCCTGTATTACCTGTTTAAAGATAGAAAGAGGTTCTGAACCTTCTCCTGTATCACAGACTACTCCGGCAGAAAGTCCTTCGCCGGCTGAGACAAAACCCTCGCCGGCAGAAACAGCAAAATCCTCTCCCGGAGAAGAAAAACCATTATCTGAAATAGAAAATCTCCCTGTTACAGATGGACTCATAGGTTACTGGAAGTTTGACGAAGGAGAAGGCACTGTAGCAAAAGATTCTTCAAAGAACGGTAAAGATGGTACTGTTACGGGAGCTACATGGACTGAAGGGAAATACGGGAAAGCCCTTGACTTTCAGGGGGAAGAACATATAGTAAAAATGGATCTGAAGATTGACCAGTCTGAAACATCTAAAGGGGCAACGTTCTGTGCCTGGGTTTATCCGTCGAGTATTTCAGAAGGAAAACATCAGGTAATAAGTTTTGACAACGGTGATTTCGACTGGTCAATCCTGAGAGATTTAGACAAATGGTTTGTATTTACAGGTCATGATCATTACTGTACAGAAATGTCTGTAGATGTGAATGCATGGCAATTTTTATGTGCCGTATATAAACCTGGCAGCGGAATTACCTTTTATAAAAACGCGGAATCTGTTAAGATTGACGATATAGGTTATGAAGAAGAGACTAATACCCTTGCCATAGGGGAAAATCCTGAAGAAGGCTTCCTCGAACCTTTTGACGGGAAAATAGATGAAATTCTTATTTATGACAGGCCCCTCGGTGAAGAAGAAATCAAAAAAATAAGAGAAAGATAGTAGATTTAACCAAAAAAATGGAGGACTGTATATGAAAAAAATCATTTTTCTTATGTTTCTTATGTTTATATCACAGTTTACACTGTCAGCCCTTGCAGGTAATGGAGATCTTTTATATGAAAAAGCTGTGGAAGCTGAAAAAAACGGTAATTATACAGAAGCCTGCAGATTATATGATGAAGCAAGAAACGAATTTACAAAATCCGGTGAAACAATAAAAGTAGATGAATGCCGTGCCTCTGTATATCGTATAAACAAAATCTGCCTGGATTATTTATACACAGAAGATAAGGTAAAAGAGATGCTTGCTGAAAAATTCAAAAATACCACTGAAGAGGTGAGAAATTCCTGGATAAAAGAAAGAATAGATAATATAATGATGGAAGGAACAAAATATTATTCCACAAATTTTCTTGAAAATATTGTTTCCAGATACAGTGATATTAAAAGCAATGAGCCTGAAGATTATGAGAAAAATAAAAAAAATTTTGCTAAATTAAAAAATATTATCTATCCTCCTTCTGAGAGTAATTATTCCAGAGCTTTATGGCAGTCATATAGAAATCCGATAACATTCATGGGGACTCATACATTTGATATACCGAAAGATACACTGCCGAAAACAGGTTTACTAAAACTCTGGTTTCCCATTCCTGTCCTTACAGGATCTCAGAGAGATATAAAGATAATTTCTATTACTCCCGAAGAATATGTTAAAATACCTCCGCAGATAGATGCCGATCTGGGTCTTATCTATATGGAAATACCTCTTGAGAATATCACAGGAGATGTCAAATGCAAAATACAATTCCTTTTCACCCGTTACGAACAGAATTTTACAGTTGATCCGAACAATACAGGTGAATATGACAGGGAAAGTTCTCTTTACAAACAGTATACTTCTTCATCAGGAAATACCATCATAACACCTGAAATAAAAGAAAAAGCAATGGAAATAACAGGAGACGAAAAAAATCCCTATAAAGCTGCGAAAAAAATATATTATTATATTGTTGATAATATAAAATACAGTCTTATGCCCCATTTGAGTTTAAATGTAGCAGGAATACCGGAATCTATCTATGTATATAATAATGGTTACGGAGACTGCAGTACTCAGTGCCTCTATTTTACTGCCCTCTGCCGTTCTATCGGTATACCTGCCAGGACTACAGGGGGATATCATATGATTCTCGGGAAAGAATCAACTCATTTCTGGGCAGAATTCTACCTTCCCAATTATGGATGGATTCCTGTTGATACCTCAATAGCACAGATTGCAGAAGAGACAAAAAAAATTGTGCCTGAGATTACAGATAATGATATCAAGGCATGTAAAGATTATTTCTTTGCATCTCAGGATCCCTATAGATTTGTAATACAGAAAGATATAGATTTAGCTCTTACGCCGCCGGCATCAGATCCCTTGTTTTTTCCAATGGCAATACAATTTCCGGCTATAGAATGTAAAAGTGCTGAAAATATACTGGCACTGGATTTTATAAGGATAAATCATTACAAACTGGAAATTAAACCTCTTGATTTGTGAATAGTGAATAGTAAGCAAAATCCTGTTTTTTCACTTTTCACTTTGAACAGGAGTTACGCATTTTGTCATTGCGAGGAGCAAAGCGACGAAGCAATCCCAACAGTTTTCAATATACCAGTGGGATTGCTTCGCTTCACTTGCAATGACTGGTTTTCCCATGTTTTTTGCGTAAGTCCTGTTTGAATATTCTGTGACAAATTTCTTTTTCCATTGTATATAAAATCACCTGTCATAAAAAACACAATCCAAGAAAGAGGAAGCATATAACCGGGATTTGCGAAAAGGTACAGGATAGATTATAATGAATATAATGGTTTATCTTCCCGGAAAGGATGATGAAATATGGTTATAACAATTGATAAATTCCAGACAACGGAAGACCTGCTAAAACTATCCGGTAAAGGAAGATACGAATTATTGAAAGGGGTGATATATAAATTGTCACCGGCAGGAGAAAAACATGGAATTATAGCTATGAATACAGGTTATATTATAGGGAAATACGTAAGAGAACATAGACTTGGTATAGTTACTGCAGCAGAAACAGGTTATAAACTATCATCAAATCCTGACACAGTAAGAGCTCCTGATGTGGCTTTTAAAAGTAATAATACTCTTTCCAGAGGAGGTATATCAGAGGGATATTCTTCTGTAATGCCTGATTTAGCAATTGAAGTCAACTCTCCTGCTGACAGACCGGGACAGATAATAAAAAAAGTCAAAGACTGGCTGGAAGCCGGTGTGAAACATGTATGGATAATAGATCCTGAAGATAATACTGTAACAATATATTATGATAGTTTATGTTTTAAAATACTGGATATAGATGATGAGATAAAAGAGGAAAACCTGTTGCCGGGATTTAAATGTAAGGTCAGAGAGATTTTTGATATTCCGGAAATCTGAGCGGGATTAAGAAGATTAAAAGGATTACCGGAATTACTTTCAATATAGCAATCCCGGCAATCCCTTAATCCTGTTAATCCAGGTTCTCCTTTGCCCCGCATTTCGTACAGTAAATGACGCCTTTAAGTAATTCACTGTTAACAATATGTAACGGTATATT
>CALARM010000149.1 GCA_937888925.1 uncultured Synergistia bacterium
GCAATATTGAAGCAAGCAGGGAAATTCTTCAGGAAACCTTTCTCAGAGCCTGGCTTTATCTGGATTCCTACTGTTTTGACCTGCCCTTTTCTTCATGGATATTCAAAATAGCCACAAATGTGGCAAGGAAAAACAGAAGAATCAATAATTTAATTGATGAAACAAATCTTGATGAAACTCACGTTGAGGCGCTTCTAGAAGGATGGGAAGAAGATGTAAATGATAAAATTTACATTAAATCTATAATAAATACACTCAAAGAACCGTACAGAACCACGGTAATACTTCGTTTTATTGAAGATATGAATTACAATGACATTGCGTCTGTAATGCATAAAAATCCTCAGCAGATAAAAAACTATTTATTCAGAGCAAGAAAATATCTTATTCCGCCGGCAGTAAAATACATAGACTAATAGATAGTTTTTCTTTGCCTATTTCTCAAAAGATGCTGTTCCGATAATACTTTGCTTATGAATTAACCTTGAAATATCCAGCTTTTTTTAAATTGATAAAACTTAGGAATTTAGCCATTTTTTCTAAATCAAAGTAATAACAGAAGAGTATCGTTTTTTATAAACTAAATAATAAAATAATTTTTTTCTGAAACTTTTTCTATCATATAGAAATATTAATATATAAGAGGTATTATTCTAAATCAAGTTTATCTGTTTGTATATCAGAATGTTTGTTAATAAAAAAACATTGTTATTTTAAAAAAAATGTTATTTTAAAGTAGAAAGATTTTATTCTAGAATCGGAGGGAAAATATGCAAATAAGTGCTAACCATATACTGAAACATCTTCATAGTACCAGGCAGCTTGCCGGTAAAAATAGAATAAAAACAGATAAAGAAATTACCACTCCTATTTTCAAAAAGGAAATAACGGAATCTGTTGTCCTTACAACTGGTATTCCTGTTGATATAGAACCTTTTAAAGAAGAGATAGAAACACATGAAAAAGAAGTAAAAGAAGAGCCAAAACAGGAGAAAAAAGAAGTAAAGCCTTTCACTATTGAATTAAACGGAGGTAATTATAATCTTATAAAAAATACTAAAGGAGCAGGACTTGCCTTAATTTCTGATAATGATGATCTAAATGTAATAAGTATGCCATGGACTAATGGGAATAGAGCTTCAGAATATCCAGTTGAACTGGCAGTTAAATCAGCAGAAGAGGCAGGTATAGAGGTAATAAAGCCTGATATTTTAGCTCCAGGTTCCCCGGTAACATTGGGTATAGACTGGAACCCTAAGAGTAAATATACAGATGGTATAGACTGGAAACTTAAGAATAAAGAAACAACAGGAGTAAATTTGAATAGATTATATACTTTGGAAGAATCTGACAATAGCGGTTCTGTGTAGAAGAGTCAATAAAGAAGGCTATTATGCAGGAATAACTTTTGTAGTAGGTGCAGAGGCAAATGGTAAATATGATAAGGAATGGCAGTTAAATAACTGTCTCACATATATTAGAGGAAAGAGACAATTAATAAATTTGCATTCCTAGATAAAAAAGTCCTGAGAAGCCTTGGGTGGAAAGACGGAGAACCGCTTAACATTCAGGCTTTTACAGCAAAAGATGAATACAAAGTGGTTTCAGACAGAATTACAGCTTCAACTGCCACAAAAGGTTCAGAGGAAATATTACGCAATATTTTCAGGTGGGAAGGCAGGGTTGTTTATTATGTCGTAACAGACAGATTTAATGATGGAGATAAAACCAACAATGACGGTATAGATTTAAATGACAGAGAAAAATTTCATGGAGGAGACTGGCAGGGTGTTATAGATAAACTGGATTATATAAAAGGTCTCGGCGTAGATTGTATCTGGCTGTCCTGCCCATATCTCAATGACAGGGATTTTTTCGGGAAAGACGGTTTTCATGGTTACTGGCCTCATGATTTCTATAAAACAGAGCCTCATTTCGGCAGTATGGATAAACTTCGGGAACTCACAGAAAAAGCTCATGAAAAAGGGATAAAAATAATGCTTGATGTTGTTGTGAACCATACAGGTTATAATCATCCCTTTGTAAATGATCCCGACCATGGTGACTGGTATCATGAGAAAGGTGATATAAAAGGATACAGTGAGTATCACATGGTTAACAGATCCCTTGCAGGACTGCCGGATCTGGCTCATGAAAATCCAAAGGTAGGGAGATATCTTATAGATGTTCATAAATGGTGGGTAGAACAATCGGGAATAGATGCTTTCAGAGTGGATGCGGCAAGGCATGTGCCGGAAGAATTCTTAAGAAAATTCAACGAAGAACTTCATGACAGCAAAGAAAATCTTTTAATTGTTATTCCTTACAGATGAACTCAATCTTGATGAAACAGCTTCAGATGTTATGATAAACGGATGGGAAGAAAACATAGATGACAGGATTTTCATTAAATCTGTACTGAATACATTAAAAGAACCATACAGAACTGCCGTAATACTTCGTTTTAAGGAGAAGTTGCTGTAGATTCTATAAAACTTAAAGACAGTAATGCCATATATACCGGTTATTATAGATTCGATCCTGGTACAGGAAAAATGGAAGAATTAAATATGGAAAGTGATTTATGGCCGGATAAAGGTGCGTATAATACCAATATTACCATACGCTACAGATATAAAGAAGATGAAAGAGAGAAAAAATTGGAGTTTCATTCGGAATATTATTACGAAAATTTCGGAAGAGATAGAAGTGATTATAGCTTTAGAGTTAATAAAGAAACCGGAGATATTAATTGTAATATCAGGAATGTGACTGATTACTAAATATAGTAGTGTCACAGGGAGTACTTCAGAAAAAAAACAGAGAAAAAATTAACATAATGTTAACATATTATTAAAATAAAATATTGTATCAAAAAAACATTTATTGTATTATATAAGAAAGTAGAATTTCAAATTCAAATTGGGAGGTATTATAAAATGCTTATTGGAAACAATACACAGATAAGCCAGAATCCGTTACAAACTCCTGTAAAGAAACAGGAAACATCAGAACCGAAGGATGGTTTTGAAAAAACAAGCACTAAAGATTTAAGTTATGCGAATAATTTAAAACATTCTACTTTAGGCGGTTTTTTGGCAGGATTTGTAAAAGTAGGTAATGCAGTGGAGCATCACATGCCCCATGTTGACGGACTTGATCACACATTCCTCCATCTCGTATATGCCACACCACCTATAGTGTGCGGAACAGTGGCAGGAGTATTAGGAGGAGCAGCAGGATTTGCAATGGGAGTCTTTGGCGGAAATATAACAAATCATATTAACATGCCACAGATTTAATTAATTAATATAACAAAAAAATAAAGGTGTCTTATGATACCTTTATTTTTTTTATTATTAATAACCTCAACAAATTTCTATAAAAATATTTATAAAAATGACGACTATAAATATACAGGCATAGTTAATCTCATAACATAGCTCGATATTAAAGTATATATTGTAAGTTTCCTTACGGTTCAACGAAAAGATTTTTCATAAAAATATTTATAATATCGTTGACTATAAATATAGATAAGCATATAATATATACTAGACCAATAAACATACAAAGAAAAATATATAAAGAGAGAAAAGAGGAGGGTATTTTTATGCCAAAAGCCACTAGTTTCCACCATCCCCCCCTTTTACTGAAAGACCTGGAAGAACTAAATAAAGAGCATTTCAGCAGAAATGATACATTCATAACTTACAGAGATTGTGCAGAAAAAGTCATAGACGAGAATAAAGATGCAGTTATAGTTATAGATAAAAAGGGGATAATCAATATATTTAACAGAGAAGCCGAGAAAATATTCTGCCACAAGAAAGAAGATATTACAGGAAAATCTCTTGATATTCTTGTGCCGGTAGAATTCAGAAGACTTCACAGACAGTATATACAGAACTATTTCTCCACAGGGAAACCGAACGGCGGAATAAACAAAACATTGACCGTTACCGCTTTGAAAAGTGACGGTACCATATTTCCCGTAGAAGTATCCCTTTCCAGAAGCAATGATAGGAATAATCCGTTTGTTCTTGCAATAATCAGGGATATTACTGAAAGTAAAAAAAAGGATGAAGAATTAAAACAATGCCATAAAATCATTGAAGATCTTACCAGAAAAAACAACGAAACATTTACTATGGTCAATGAACAGCTTCAATCGGAAATCAGAAAAAGAATGAAGATTGAGAAACAATTAAAATACAGAC
>CALARM010000150.1 GCA_937888925.1 uncultured Synergistia bacterium
TAAATTATTTTTCTTTAAGTTTTTCTATATAATCCTGTGCTTTTTCAATCCATGGATTATCAGTATCGTTTTTATGTTGTTCAATATAAATATTGAAATTTTTTAATGCTTTTTCTCTGTCTTTTAAATTATAATAAGTAACACCCAGGTCATAATAAACTTCCCTGTAAGAAGGAGCTATTTTTAATAATTCATTGAATTGCTCTATGGCTTTATTATATTCTCCTTTTTCGTGATAATTCAGACCGAGATTATAATGAGAGTCACAATGAGCCGGATTTATTTCTATGGCTTTCAGATAACATTCATTTGAGTTTTTAATATCTTCTAACTTATAGTACACATTACCCATATTATAATAGCTATTCAGGTTATTCGGTTCTACTTCCAGGGATGTTTTATAGTATTCCAGCGCCTTTTCATAGTTTTCTTTATCTTTATAGATATTGCCGAGATTATAATACGGTTGAAATTTACCCGGATTAAGGGCAATTGATTTCTGAAAATTTTTTATACCAAGGTTCAGTTTGTTTTGACTATGGTATATAAGGCCAAGATAAAAATAATTCAGACTGTCATCAGGTCTGTGTTTTGTAGCGAGAGTGTAGTATTTTGCCGATTCATCATATTTTTGTAAATTATAATAGACATTTGCCAGTACACAGAGTGTAGAATAATAAGTATCACTGTCTTTTTTATTTTTTTTAAGAATCCTTTGAAATTCTTCTATTGCCTTTTTATGCTCTTTTTGATTGAAATAGTCTATTCCTTTTATTATGGCACTATCTTTTATCTGTTTTGTTAAATCGGGATCCAGACGAGTTTCTGGCAGATTTATCTTTACCTCTGCAGTTTTTTCCGGAACAGGTGTTGTCAGGGGTTGATTGTTTTTCTTTTCATGTTCACATCCCAAAAACAAAAATAAGAATAAAGCTAAGAAAATCAGTAATTTTCTAATAATTTCTTTTTCCCTCCTGGCCTGTGTTAAACAATTTAAAGGTATAGGAATTTTCATTGCCGGCGGTTTACGCAAAATTTATGAAAACTCTATTTATCCTCAGATGCTTCAATAGCCATTTTTCTGACGATTTTTTCGAATACATCCTGATTTGTCCATGGTTCAACCGGATGATTTTTGAAAAATTCAATCAGAGCAGATCTGAGTATTTCTTCTTTTGTTTTTTTACTTGTAGCAGAATATTTATCCAGGGCTTTCACCAATTCAGGCGGAAGATAAAATTCTATTTTGCTCTTTTTATCCATTATTTTTTATATTTTGAAAAACAGAAATTTATTAAAAATAACCAGAATCCTCTGTTTTCCCAAACTATCTCCTCTTATTAGATTTCATTATTATATCATGTAAGCTCATTAAGTCAAGATTATGTGGAATTTGTGAGTGAAACAGAGGGAGTTCAGAAAATGTTTAAATATTTCAATAACACAAGTATGACAGTTGTACTTCCGAGTATGAAAAAAAATATGATTGATAAGCACAGAAATAGAAATTTCTTATATTCCTGTTTCCTGAGTCTTTTCATGTAATAATTGCTTTTAGGAAGAGTTAAGAGAAATTCATCAGGTGAATTATATGATGTTAGCTGTAACTGTTTTTTCCCGGGATGTAAATCTGCTGCACAGTTATGACAGTAATGATTGCTTATTAAATTTTTTTTCCTGCAGAGAGGGCATTTTATTTCCATAAAAGTTTTGTCTATTTCAGAAAATTTGTGTAAACTTCTGTTAAAGCTTTATTCGTCGGTAAGTTTACACAGAACATAGTCTTGATTTTTTCTCCTTTATAGAGTTCTGGCACTTAATCTGCTATAATATTACTGACGTAAGCATAAAATATATGTTTTCGTGACGCGTAAGGCGTAACGGGATGAAAACCTTTATTACATGCTGTCAGGCCGGTAAATTATAACCGCAATACATCAAAAAAATTGAAAGGAGCAACATGTTATGACTAAAAAGTTCTCAATAGTCACATTAATTATTTTTTTACTTTCATGTAAAATTTTCGCAGAAGAAGTAAAATCTCCTGCCGGGTTATTTAACAAAATGCAGAAAGCCTATAAAGCCATTAATAGTTACAGTTATACGAATGAGCAGGGAGAATACGATACCTTTAACAAAGAATATCAGAAAGAAACTGAAAAAAACTACAGTGATTATAATTCTAAATACGGTGACGGAAAAAACTCTAAAGTTTCAGATAAACCCGAATATAAAAGAGGCAATTATGAAGTAAAATTCTGTAAACCCTATGGTATAAGAATGAAGATTATATCTTCCGACTATACACCTTCTGTAT
>CALARM010000151.1 GCA_937888925.1 uncultured Synergistia bacterium
TCATTACAGTTCACAGTGAGCTGTCAGTGGGAAGTACCTTTAATATCTATCTGCCCCGATATGCAGATAAAATCGCTCTGACTCAGGAAAAAGAGCAGGCTGAAATAATAGCGAAAGGTACGGAGACTGTAATGCTGGTGGAAGATGAGCCCCTGTTATTAGAAGGGGCTAAAGGTATAGTGAAGAAGTTAGGTTACACTGTTCTGAGTGCAATTACTCCATTTGAGGCTATCTCTCTGGCTGAAAAATATGACGGTGAAATTCATCTGCTTATTACCGATGTTATAATGCCTGAGATGAACGGTCGTGAACTGGCAGAGCGTCTCATTTCTCTCTACCCGGATCTCAGGTGTCTCTTTATGTCAGGTTATACTGCTGATGTTATAGCCCATCATGGTATCCTGGATAAAGGAGTCCACTTTATCCAGAAGCCCTTTTCAAGAAAAGATCTGGCTAAAAGTGTCAGGAAGGCACTGGAACAGAAATAGATTTTGACAATAAACTGACCTTATGTTAATATTATTGAATATAAGTTTAATTTTTCATGCAAATTCCGACTATGAGCGGACCCTGAAATCTGTTCACGCGTCAAGCGTTACAGGGCACGATTTATTTTTACAGGAGTAATAAGTTAATTATTAAAAAAATTATGTTTGATTTTAGCGATATTGATGACTGTATTAAAGCTTTAAAAAGTGAAGAGCCTATGGTAAGAGCCAGTGCAGCAAGGTCTCTTGCGATTTTTGCCGATAAAAAATCTTTGAAGGCTCTCATGGGAGCGTTAAAAGATGATAATGCTACAGTTAGAAGTAATGCTGTAAGATCTCTGGGGAGCAGGGGAGATGCTAAAGCTACAGATTCTATAATTAAGTGTCTTGAAGAAGATGAAGAAGAAGTAAAAATAAGGGCTGCAGAGATTATAAGCGTCTTTGGTGTTAACGATAAATCTATAAAGGCTCTCAAAGATTCATTGAAAGAACCGTCCATACTGGTTCAGATCTGGACACTTTATTCCCTGGTGAAACTCGGAGAAGAAGAATATTTTGACAGACTTCTGTACTATGCAGAAGATGAAGACAGTAAGAATAGAGCAAATGCTATAGGAGCTTTAGGCAAAATAGGTGATGAAAAAAGTTTAAAACCTTTAATTAATGCTCTCAGCGATAAATCATGGCCTGTAAGGTACAGATCCCTTTATTCCTTATGTGAACTTGGCTGGATTGATAAAATAGAAGGATTGGAAGAATTTTTATCTGATGAATCTCCGAAGGTAAGAATTATAGCACTGAAAGCTATAGGCAATGTTCCTGACAGGGAACATATAGATAATATAATGTCATGTTTGGAGGACGAAGACTGGGAAGTACGTTATCATGCAGTGGGAGTCCTTGAGAGAATAGCTACAGTGGAAGATATACCTCTTGTGGAAAGATTTTTCAAAACCGAGCGTAATTCTACTGTAAGAATTTCTCTGGAATCATTGCTGTACCAGCTTGAAGAAAGTGTTTGATTATAATACGTGAAACATGATTTGAAATTTTTTAACCCTGACCTGTCTGTTCTAAATGATTTTACAGAGAAATATCCTTCTTTTATCAATATTGAAGAAACCGGCATCTCCGAATCAGGAGAGCCAATCAGGTGCTTAACTGCAGGTCATGGTCATATTAATGTTCTTGTAATTTTAGCCCATAATGAGCCTTTAAACAGTATTTCTCTGAATAATCTGACCGGTTTTATGGTTTTAAATGAAAAATTTATTAATGATGCAGATTTTTCCTGGCATATTATTAAACTTCCATCAGATAAAAAAGATATACTTTCCGGATTTCCCCTGAATTATAAACACGTAAAATATATTAACACTCCTTCTGATACAAGAGCTTTGATGAAAATAATCGATAAAACCAGAATAGATCTGCTTTTTACCTGTTACAGTGATGAGAACAGTGATTTTTCTTATTATATCACAGATGAATGTCCTTTCTTATCCAAAAAACTCTATAAATTATTGAAGAAATATAATCTCTCTTCCAGAAAGCCTGAGTTTCCATTTGTGAAAAAGCTCTATAAAAAAGGTATATATAAAATCTTTTCT
This sequence comes from uncultured Synergistia bacterium, assembly GCA_937888925.1. The sequence goes on from CALARM010000151.1 coordinate 2,099, forward strand.
TCTAAAGACATATATGACTGTTATGAAAAAAATATTTTTAAAGAAATCCCTCATATACCTGGAGAAAATATTGAATATTACACTTCTCTCCGGTGGAACAGTTTTTGTGTAAGGTGCAATATACCTGATGGCAGAAGTGATTTATTTCATACGGAGATTATATCACTTCTATGTGCTGCCGATTATGTGGAACATTCTTTTTTGAAGAAAGAAGAATTTCCTTCAAAGGTCTGTCTTTGCAACGTAGATAATATAAGCTGCAGCGGGTGTTGTATAGATTCTAAAGAAAATAAAGAAGTGTTAAAAAAATATGTGGAAGAGAACAGTATTGCCTTTGCGAAATATTTTACGGGAAGGGAATGTGTAACATTTTCTGATCTCGAAGATTATATATTCAGCAGGGAAGGTGCTGTTACACCCTATACAAAAGAATTTTACAGAGATAACTGTTCCCTTGCCGGTTATATGGACGGACAACATTCCAGAACAGGCTGTCTTATACATCCCAAAAGAACAGGCGGTATGGAAATACGTGAAGGTCTCTGGATGTTGATATGTGCCCCTTATGAGAAATGTTACAGAGATCTGCTATGGAAAGAACTGCCTCAGGAGGGAAAAGAATATTTTTTAGCTCAAGTAAAGGGCCTTGACTGGATTGATTATGCAAAGGCCATATATAGTTTAATTCCCGAACTCTATGGACAGTACAAATTGAAAAATGATATAAAAAATAGCCATTTTTTCAGGGAATTACTGGATTTTTCTCTAAATAATGCACCTGATATAAAGAAAAATTTGCATCTTTTAGATGATTTTTACTCATTAAACGAGCATATTGAATTTTCTCCTGAATTTTTAGAAAAATATTTAAATAAATTCGGCCAGCTTTTTCTGGAAAAATGCCTGAGTTATATAGAAAAACATTATAATTTACCTTTATTATCCATGAAGATACCGGTGGAAAAACTGACTTCAGGCCATAACATTGTAAATGGCAATATTAATTATATTCTCTTTATTCCTTCCCGTAATAAAACGCAGAAAACAATTTTACTTGCTACCAGTTATGATAATAATCATAAATTTTCAAATAATTCTCCGGAAAATGCAAAAACATCAGGATTTTTAATAAATCTTATGGTGGATATTATAAACACTACGGACAGGAATGTTAATTATATGTTTTCTTTTTTCGGAGCAGATAATAATGAACTTCTGCCTCTTGCCGGTTCTTTTTATTTCTCTGAAGAACTTTCTGCCGGTCTGTCTGTAGAAAATTATAAAATTTTTCCTGAAGATATAATCTGCCAGATTTTTTTAAAGGATATATTACAGGGCAAATACTACGGTAAGTTGATATGTCATATACCTGTATTTCGCCGGAGAGAAACATTGCTGGAAGAATATGTTTATGAAAAACTCTATGATGATATAGAAGCTCTTGATGAAACAGTATTATCCTCTATAGGAGATTTTGTCGCAGAGTATACAGGAAAGGGAAAAATTCTGGATTCGGTAAGAAATATTGATAAAGTAAATGCAATCATATCAGGTATAAAAAATCTGACATCTTTCAGAGACGATGATATTTATAATTTTCTCCTGTCTCTGTTGAATGATTCCGAACTGGCAAAAGATATTACAGCTTTAATAAGAAAAAGATTTCACTTTTTTGAAATCCCGGACAGTGCAGAAGAACTGAAAGAATCTCTTCAGAAAAAAGGTGTTCTCAGGGAAGGACGTCCTTTTTACATTGATACACATATGGATTTTACGGAAAAAGTCTGTGAACTCCTTTCAGATGAAGGTTTTGATGTGAGTGAGGAACGAATAGGCAGAAGAATGGGCTTTTATCCTCTTTTATCTTTAAATGTTTCTACTGTATCTATAGAGGGGTTGCCTGTACAAGAAGAAAAAGAGATAAAATTTGAAATTTTTAAAGAGAAATTTATAAAATTTCTGGGTATTGTCGGTTATAATTTGACAAACCATTGAGATAATTATCACTGACAGCACTTAGGATCAGTCAGGAAATAACTACATCATAGTTAAAGTTTATATCGTAATGCGTAATGCGTGACGCGAGGATACAATCGTTCTAATAATTTGCCGGAGT
>CALARM010000152.1 GCA_937888925.1 uncultured Synergistia bacterium
GAAGACCTTTGCCATAACTGTTAACATTCTGTCCCAGAAGTGTTATTTCCTTATAGCCTTCAGAGGCAAGTTTTTTGACTTCTTCAATTACATCTGAAACAGGTCTGGACCTTTCTCTTCCTCTCACATAGGGGACTATACAGAAAGAGCAGTAATTATCACAGCCGTAACTTACAGGAACCCATGCAGTGATTTTACTGGCTCTTTTAGGTAAATATGCCGGTTCTGCTATATCCCATTCCGTATGAACACCATGTGTAAAACCTTCTCTTGTATGGGAAATCAAATCAGGCAAATTTCCCAGCTGGTTTGGCCCCAGAACAAGATCTATATGAGGAGCCCTTTCAATCATAGATTTTCCGTCTTTCTGAGCAAGACATCCGCATACTATAATAAGAAGGGAAGGATTTATTCTTTTCAGTCTCTTATAATCTCCAATGCGTCCGTAAACTTTTTCATCCACACCTTCTCTTACACAGCATGTATTAAAGATTATAAGAGTAGCATCTTCAGGTTTTTTAACCTTTAAATATTGTAACTTTTCCATCATGGACTCGATGACTTCCGAATCATTCAGGTTCATCTGACATCCATAGGTTATCAGGAAGTATTTTTCGTATTTTTCCATAATCTTATATAATTTCTCCACAGATACTTTATACCCTTTGAAGATAGAAAGAATTTTATAAATTATGACCCGTGGCGGGTGACGCGTGACGGGAGGCCGGATTTCTTTTCTGCCTGTAGCCGAAACTTTCTATAATTTATAACATGTATAAAAAAAATAAAATGTATGTAAGCTTATAGTTATGCAAATTTTTATCATGTAAATATTAAAAGAGACTGTCCCGGATTTTTCTGACTTACGGAACAGTCTCTTTCCATTAAAAAATTTATTTCACTACAACAACATCCATAGGCTTACCGTTCGGGAAAGGCAGAGTGCTTCCCATTACTGAATTACTTGCCAGGTTTATCATAGTAATAGTATCTGAACCGCTGTTTGCCACATAGGCCATTTTACCGTCTCTGGATATGGAAATGCCTATCGGGTCTTTTCCCATAGGAAGGGTGCCTATTACGGAATTGGTCATAGTATCAATAACAGAAACAGAACCTCCGTTACCGCTCCCTTTGTTTGTAACAAGGGCTCTTTTACCGTCAGGTGTAATTGCAACCCTTACAGGTGAAAAATCGGTCTGGATTGTGGCTATTACCTGTTTTGTTCCCGTATCTACGACAGATACATTGCCGGAATTCTGATTTGCCACATAGACCTTTTTTCCGTCAGGTGTTACGGCCACACCGAATGGGTTCTGCCCTACAGTTACATGATACATAACAGAATTACTTGTCGTATCAATACAGACAATCTCTCCTCCTGTCTGTGTGCCGAGTGTTGCATAGGCTCTCGTACCATTTCTGAGTGTTCCTATACCCCAGGGCTGCCCTATGCCTCCGTCTTTCATCCTTCCGAGAGGAATATTTTTCAGGAATGCCATAGAACCGCCGGCACAATCTATGACTGCCACTGCCGGTTCTCCTGCTGCAAGGGCACAGAAGAGTCTCGCGCCGGAATTTCCTACTGCTATGTCATTGACCATATACTGACCCATGGCAAGCTGGCCTATGACGGCATTATTCGCATTTGTATTCATAGCAGTTATATTATTTGCACTGTCTGCAATATAAAGTATACCGTTATCACTGACATCCATATAGAGAGGGAGAACGCCGGGGTTCCACTCTATAATACTGGAAGGTTTTCTGGAGCCTGAATTCACTATGGTAATATTATTCTTCTTATTCTTTGCAAATTGCTGGAAAGCCATAAGATTTTCAGGGCTCGGAGGAGGTAAGGTATTATTATAGGCTTCTGCAATTGGATCTGCACCTTTCAGATAGGCCATATAACTGTTTTCAGGTGCTGCCATAGAGGTATCCGTACCTGAAGTGGCATCACCTGTGATCTGTCCTTCATATCCGCCGCCATAATTCTGGCCGTACTGGTTTGGATTACTAGCTCCTGCATGGGCCACATAAAGAACATGAACAAGAGAGGGATCTGTAACGGCCTGATTTTGAATACTTGTAACATTGGTAGTAGTCGGCCCGCCGGCAGTATCACCTGTGGCACGAAAATCCACTACAAGAGATCTGCTCTGCCCTTTCTGGACTGTAACATTTTTCTGCTGTGTCTGATAGCCGGTCATAAAGAAAGTAACAGTGTAATTTCCCGGTTCCAGTTCACTGAGGAAAAAAGCTCCCGTTGCATCGGTATAGGTAGTCTTATCTGTTCCCTGTATGGAAGCCTGGACTCCTTCAATACCTTTAAACTGATTATCCTGAACAATACCTCCGATACTTCCCAGGGAGAATTCTTCAGGCATGGAATAAAAACATCCTGTGAGAGATAAAATTAATATTAACGATACACATGTGAGAACATATTTTATCATGTATTTTGCCTTTAATAAGGCAGTCACCTCCTAAAAAAATCTGCTACAATATTATTGGGCGTCATTTTGACTATCATATTCATGAAGAAATGGATTTATCACCCCATGTTTCTTCTTCATCGGATTCCCATTCCTCCCAGAAGGGACATGTTGTTCCCCTGGCATTTTTGCCGTCTGTTTCCTGAAGAGGAGGTTCCATAAGATAATCTTCTCTTACGGTCCAGTCTCTTAAGGTACATCGAAAAACGAGATATTCACTATCAAGAAGTCCCGGGAATTCGTGCCCTTTTTCAAGGAGTTCCAGATATTTACATGTGGCGCAAACCTTTATCTTTTTGACACTTATCACCCCTGTTTTATTATAACAAAAATACGGAAAAAGTAAAGATGGGAAGGGTAAGATGAATGCACATCAATAATCGCCCAGAATCTCTTCAATACCGCTCTGATTAATCCTTTCCTGGGTCCAGTAATCTATATAAACTCCCTGACTGGTTATCATCGTGGCAGTCTGCCATTTATTATCGGGAGACATAATTCTTACCATCATATCTCCTCCGTTAAAGGTCCAGTGCCTTCCGTCCGGGTAATAATGTTCAATCCTGACACCCTGGCGGGTTTTAATATGAAATGCATCTTCAGGCCTGTCCCAGGAACAATCTATAATAAACCATATGACCTGCCATATGTTCCCGGAAGGGAGGTAACCCTGATGAACACCGAGAGCGGAATCGTTTGGCAATCCGAAGGCCAGACAGTAACCGTATTTTTTGGCAAGATTATATAATTCTCCTTCTTTACCGGGTTCAATATGAAGTGTTGTCACAATATTCCTGGCAAGGCCGTATCCGGCCGGGTGGTTTCTATCATATGTGAGATATTCGCCCAGTTCGTCTGCTCCGGCAGAAAAGCCTGCCGTCA
>CALARM010000153.1 GCA_937888925.1 uncultured Synergistia bacterium
TTTTCTTCTCCAGAGCCTGCCAGGCAGAAGCTTTTTACGGATACCCTTTTACCTGTTCAGGTTCTTACTTCCAGTCTCCTGTTAAAATAAAAGGAGCCCAGAAAAAGGGGTGGCTGTATTTTCTTTTTGTGTCCAACTCGGCAAGTCTGAGTGCTTCAGATTTTGTTTTACCTTCTTTCAGATAAAAATAAAATTTCTCCATTAATATAGATGTGGAAGTGTCTGACACATCCCAGAGGCTTACACAGACAGAAGGTGTGCCTGCATAAATGAAAGCTCTTGAGAGACCAATGAGCTCATCACCTGCTACAAGGTCGCCGAGACCGGTGGAACAGGCACTCAGGGTAACGAGATAGGCACTTAAATCCAGTTCAAATACCCTGAAAACTTCCAGATTGCCGTCTGACAGTATGAGACTTGAAAAGAGGGGAGCTTCTGTATCCAGAATGCTGTGTGTGGCAAAGTGCACTATGTCATGGCCCGATGAATTTTTATAAACCCTGTCAACAGTCATATCCTCTCCATAATAGATTTCACTGTTTTTATATAATTTTGATATCTCCGATACTTCTTTTTTACTGTAAGGCAGGGGAGAATAGCCTGTTATGGCAAGGTTGCCGGGAGCAAAGGCTACAAGACTGTTATTTGAACCTTTATTTTTCTCTTTACAGTATCTCAGGATACTTCCTGAAGGAAGATAGACTATGCTGAATTTTTCTACCAGACAGTCACCTTTATCGTCAACAAGTGTTTGAAAGGGGAGATAGTTAAGGATACCGTCGGGAACTATTACAAGCTGTTTTTTGCTTTTTGTTATTTTTTCGGCAGATCTTAATAATTCCTTATATAATTTTTGTGATTTTTCTTTCCATCTGTCAGATTTTATTTTTTCCATAGTCAGGTTCGATGAGATTTCTTCCCTGTAGCTTTTTATTTCTTTACTTAATTGTTCTGATTTTACAGGCAATAGAATAACCCTGATGGAATCGTTATCTAAAAGCCAGAGAAAGGTTTTTTCTTTACCGATGAAATATTCGAGTAAAATAGAATCTTCATCCAACAGTGTTTGAATATTCTCAATTTTTTCAGGGTATACACTTATAGTGGACGCATATTCCGGGCTTTCAAGTTTCAGTTGTTCCATAAGATCTTCATAACCTTTTTTGCTTTTCTCCAGTTCAGAAGCCAGATTTTCTATTAACTTTTTATCCTGGTTTTTATCCGGTTTCTGTCTTTCATTGCCAAGCTGATAATTCAGATTCTGTATTTTTTCCGATAATTCTTTTTCTTTATTTATTAATTCCTGAGGTGCACCTTTATGAAAGTCGATTTTTCTGTTGCTCAATATATCAAGAAATGCTCTGTTTCTTGCTCTTTCACTGTAGTTAAAGGCCTCTTTGTAATCTTTCATATCAATGAGCAGTTCTATCATTTCTTCATAGACTTCTATTTTATCTTTCATAAAATCTCTTTTAAAATCTTCTATTTTAATATCTCTGCGCATATTTTCTATAATATCAATAGAAGATTTGAAAGACCTGAAAGCTTCTTTAAGATTCCCCTGTTTTTTATAGATTTTTCCTGTGTTAAAGAAAATTTTCCATATATTATCCGGGAGGTTTATTAACTGATTTATTTCCAGAGATTTTTTATAGTTTTCTATAGCACGGGAATAATCGTTTTGCTTTTCATATAATTCTCCCATATGCTCATATATACTGGCTCTCTGACGTCTCCTGTAGAAGTCTTCTGTGAGTTGCATAGCTTTTTGATAATACTCAAGAGCTTTCTTGAAATTTTTCTTTTTCAGTGAAACATCTCCCAGGTCTTTATAAATATCTATTATATGCTCTTCCTGATTACCATACTCTTTCTGAACGTCCTCAAAAACTTTCAAACACTTATTAAGATGTTCTTCTGCCAGAGAAAGTTTATCTCTGCTCAGATAGGCTTCACCTGTCAGTTTTATACCTATATTTTTCATTAAATCTTTTAGAATATTGAATCCTATTTTTTCAGTACTATCCATGCCTTTCTGTATGGTTTTTATGCACCTGTCCAGATCGTCAAAAGTAAACAGGTAATAGATACCAAGAATATAATAATTAACACTTTTCATGGTATAGTTCAAATTCTCACCGTTAATCTCCAGGGATTTTTGATAAATCTCAATAGCCTTTTCTTTTTTACCCAGTCTCTCGTAAATACCGCCTGTATCCCAGAGAGCCACTATTTCTCTCTCCTTATTTCCTTTTTTTCTTGCAAGATACAGTTCTTCCTGATAGATTTTTAGAGATTTTTCATACTGTCCCATCTGTTTATATAAGGTGCCTGTATCTCTATAATGTTCCAGGAGTAAAAATTCCCTGTCATAATAGTTATTCATTTCTATCTTGTTTGGATAATAAATAATTCTTCCTGATTTTTCTTTTTTAATTTCTTCGTCTGTAATTGATTTTATAATATATTCCGCTTCCCCGAACTGTTCAAGCGCTTTTTCTGTAATTCCCATACTGCTCATAGTAATAGCCATAAGTCTGTGTGTCAGGGCTTTCTTTAAAAGATAATTATTCTTACTGTATATATTTAAAGCTCTGTTGAAGTATTCAATGGCTTTTTCTTTTTCTCCATGTTTTGATAATTCTCCGGCTATTATAAGCATTCCATCTCCAAGTTCCCTGTTTGCCCCGATGGTTTCATATATATTAAGGCCTTTCTCTATTGTGTCCATACCATCTTTATAATTATCCTTTATCATAAATAACCCCTTGAATAGATAACATGCTGCTTCTCCTTTTTTATCACCTGTTTCTTTGAAAATTGAAAGAGCTTTTTCAAGTGACGGAGGAGTTCTGTCTTTTTTTTCCAGCATTTCTACTATTAAATAGAAGATCAGGGATTTACCTTCTGATATTCTGTCACCTGTAAATACAGAAAGTTTCAGGGCAAGATTGATAAGATTTTTTAATGGTTCAAGGGATTCTTTGTCATTGCAGTTTTCATTTGCTTCGAGCAGAACTTTATTTATAAATTCCGTGGTAATCCTGGATTTATTTTCTTTTATTATTCTCTCTCTTTCCTCTTTATTTACTTTGAGTAATTTTTCTATTAATTCTTTATCATTTATTTGATCCGAAGAAAAAGCAGGTTCAGGGGTGATAAAATTTTTCTCTCCTGTCCGGCAGGAAGTAAAGGTTAAACATATTATGAAAGATATGATTAACATATAAAGAATATGTCGTCTTTCTGAATGAAAAATGCCCATATAAATATTATTCCTTTCCCTGTGGTAAATATTGTTTCTTCAGTGAGAACTATATTTCCTGTTTTGCCGGAGTATTTTTTACTAACGCCATGACCGGGTGGTTACAACAAATAATGAGAACTTATCCTCCATTAACTCTTCACCCTTCACGATTCTCATATAAATTAAATTCTAACAGGTTATAAAATACACTATATTACAATTTATTACATTATTTTACACATTAAGAAAATTTTCTTAATATTTTTACGTTATTATATGAGAATAATGGAAGTTGATGCTTCACTTTATGTCAGGTGGCCATAAATAAGGTATAAAATTTGCACATATAAACCTGTGTGTCCGCTAAATCCTCGCGTCACGCGTCACGCGTCACGCGTTACGATCTATGAAGATGCTCTTAAGCTTAAAAGTAAGGAGGCAGGCTTTGATTTTACTGAATTGATAAGCCATAATTTAAAATGAAAAATCTGTTGAAAATTTTCGGAGAATATTTATTTCTAACTCTATTTTTTTTATTCTTATTCGTCGTACCTGTCTGGGGCCAGAGCCAGGAAATTGTAGTGCCGGATAAGAGTGTATCTTCTTCAATACAGCCAGAGAAGAATGAAACATATTTTCAGGAAGGTATAATGGTGGATAAGACAGTTGATAAATCCGAAACTTCTCTCCCTGATATAAAATCTGAAGACGATAAAGCTCCTGTTCAGAATCAGAATTTTTCCCGTCAGAATAAAATAAGTTCAGTTGAAATTCAGGGGAATAATTTTATTTCACGAGATACTATAAACCCTGTTATTTCTATAAAACCAGGCGATAATGTTTCTTCAGATGCATTACAGAAGGATCTTCAGGCTATATATAACACGGGATATTTTACCGATGTAAAATTCGATCCTGAGTATGAGGAAGACGGAATGAAAGTGATATTCAGAGTTCTTGAAAATCCACAGGTGACAGCTATAAAATTCAAAGGAAATGAACTGGTTTCATCGGAAGAACTTTCTGCTCTTATGAAGACTGAAGAAGGTAAAATATTTAATTCCAATGACTTTGAAGAAGATCTGAGAAATATAAATAATTATTACACTACCGATCTCGGTATGACAGGTATTGCTACCCATATAACTGATGTTGAGAATCCGGAAAAAGGAGTTTTTGTTCTGTCCATTTCGGAAGGTTTTAAAGTTTCTGCCGTAGATTTTTCCGGTAATACTGCTGTTTCAAAGGAAGAACTTTCTTCTATCATTTCAACAAAACCGGGCGAGTATCTCAATATAATGGCAGTCAACAGAGATCTTAAAAAAATATCCGATTTATATG
>CALARM010000154.1 GCA_937888925.1 uncultured Synergistia bacterium
GACGATAAATCAATATGTTTTTTATCTTCAGTAGTATCGGAAGCTATTGATTTATAACAGAGTTCACTCAATTTTATTCTTATTTCATCTGATGCAACTTTATAAGGGCCGCTGCCTACAACAGCCCAGTATTTTTTTGTAACTGCATATTTCTCGGCCACTTCCTTCACATCATCTTTCTGTGAGAGCATACTATACATCTTCTCCGGTAATGATTGAAGGTCTCTTAATTCCTGAACTACCTCGTAAGGCGACAGAGAGGATAAAATCCTGGCAAAATAAAGGGCAATAATTGTACCGGAAACTATCTGTGAATAGAAAGCCTTCGTAGAAGCAACAGACATTTCTATATCCCTGCCATCACTGGTATAAAAAACACCGTCCGATTTATAAACAAGATCGGAATTCCTTCTGTTTACAATAGAAATAACATGAGCCCCCCTGACCCTCAGTAAATCAACGGTTCTATTTGTATCTGTAGTTGTGCCTGATTGAGAAACGGCAATGATAAGAAGACTGCTCATATCATCTTCCAGTAAAAACCCTGAAAGTTCCGTAGCTTTCGTACTCATTATCTGAATTCCGGAGCGGGACAAAACACGGTTCATAAAATTTGCTATGCCGTTACCTGCTATACTCGCCGTTCCCTGACCTATAACGCATATTTTCTTTATATCTCCGCTTTTAAGTTTGTTTACGACAAGTTCCGGTATTATTTCTTTACCGAGATTGAAGAAAGGAACAACTCCTGAAGGAGTTTCTCTGATTTCAAATTTTCCCCTCAACGTTTTTTCTACGGAAACAGGCGATTCGGAAATCTCCTTTAAAAGAAAATGAGGATAGTGACCTATATTAATATCTCTCGTATTTATCTCAGATTTTTTAATGTCTTTCTCTGTAAGAACAAGAGGGGCTCCGTCAAAATAAAAAGTCTTTAAGTGTTCCATTCCAGCGGGAACCGATTGGTCGAGGACGAAAATCTGGCCCTGTGTCGAAGGATTTCCTGTAATCCTCTCTTTTTCACCATCAAGTTTTACAAAGCTGGAACTCTCTTCCACTATGCCGTAAAGTTCTGAAGCAAAAACATAACCTCCATTAATAAATCCTACAAACAGAGCCTGGCCGCTTCCTCTTAAAGCCAGATATACCTTTTCCGGTTCTACGGTACTGTGCATTGCTATAGCCATAGAGCCCTTGAATTCATTTAAAGACAGACGGAAGGCTTCATACAGATTCCCTGTCTCTTCGTAAAATTTTTCTACTATAAGAGGTATAATTTTGGCATCTGTAGTTATATTGTCACCTATTTTTCTCCCTGTAAGAGAAGAAAATTTCTCTTTCAATTCCTGAAAATTATCTATATCACCGTTCAGGACGGCAGAAATTAAATAATCTTTGTTCTTACTCTCAGTACCCGGAAGCGGTTCTGTCTGGTTGTTTACAGGGTGACAGTTCTGCTGATTTATAATACCGTTTGATGCCCACCTTGTATGGGCGAGAATATTTACTTTCCTGTCTTTACCGGACAGGGCAGTAAGAAATACCCTGTCTTCCTGAATAGTTTTTCTTAAAGTGCCAACATTGTCTCCCATCTTCCCTATTTCTTCTGCAACTTTAAAGGTAAAAACAATAGAATCCATATCTTTATTATTACAGGAAGAAGCCTCTACAATGGCACAGTTAATAAAATCTTTTAATCTTATTCTCTCTTCATAGTCCTGTTTAAGTTTTTCCTGAAGACTGTCTTTAAAATTCTTTAACCCTGAAGAATGGCCAAAGGTTACAATACAGGATATACCGGCAGAATCTCTGCCCCTTACTTCAAGCCTGTTCAGATTATTCAGGGTAAAATTCAATTTCCACAGTTCATGGATAAAGTGTTCCTTTTCTTCCAGATTTGAATCGTGCGATAGATTTTTAATTTTTGAAATATTTTTAAACAGATCTTCTCTTATCCTCCATATTAAATCTCTCACTCTTATAAGAACTGAATTAAATTTCTCTATCATATCCAGGGATATGGAAATACCTGAATGTTTTATAAATCTATCCAGTTCCTGTTCGGAATGTTCAAGTGAAAATGCCATTTCCTCTACGGTTCCTCTGGACAGAGGAGAACTATAAATATTGTAAAAATTTCCAAAAGCAAATAAAGAGTCGACAAATGGTTCAATTTCACTTAAAATTTCTAAAAAGCCTGTAATACTGTCACAGGATATATTTTTTAATCTATCTTTAATAATATTGATTTTCTCCGGGTTAAATTTAACAATATTTTCTTTAATATTGTGTACTATACCACTTATTCCACACATAAACATCCTCCATTATTATATCGTGACGCGTGACGCGTGACGCGTGACGCGAGGTTTTTCAGTTCATTGTTCAATCTTCCGAAATATTCTATAATAAAATTTTTTTTCCTTTGTATGTAAACTCACCTGTCATTTCTGGACGCAATCCATGAAAATGATTCTTATATAAACTGCCATAACAGTCCGGTAACAACGAATATTGAGAACTTGTTCCTTTCTTCCCCCTTCACTCTTCACCCTTCACGATTCTCATATAGATTCAGGCAACGATAAAATATCAAGAAACCACAGTGAAGGCATATACTGAGCTATCTTCCATGCAGGCAAATCTCTATCCGTATCTTTAAATATTTTACCTGTAATTTCTTTCTTATCATGACCTGTAACAAGAAACCATCTCTCTCCTGCAGAAGCAATAAGGGGAAAAGTGCATGTTATTCTCTTCTCAAAAGGGGGCGGGCCTTCTGTAACCATTACAAGTCTTTTTTTTTCTTTAAAAGCACTGTTCCCCGGAAAGATTGATGCGCTGTGTCCGTCGGGGCCGACTCCAAGTATCATAAGATCTATTACAGGTATTCCTTCTTCCGTACCGGGCAGTTCCCTTTTAAGGGTTTCTTCTAAATCCAGAGAAGATTTCTCAGGATCAACATGCATATCAACAGGAGTAAAAGTAAGAGGTTTGTATTGAAGACAACTGATAAATTCCTCTTCTATCATCTTCCAGTTAAGACCATTGCTATCGGGAGGCAAAACCCTTTCATCTACGGGAAAAATCTTTATTCTGTCCCATGGAAGTACCTCCTCAGACAGAAGACTATATAGCTTTTTCGGAGTATTACCACCTGAAAGGGCAATAGAAAAAAAAGGCTTCACAGAAAGATGTTCCTCAATCTTCAAAAGGAGAGCATCTTTTATAACAGAATAAATATTGTCATCTGCAATAATCTGATAATTATTATATGTTTTTTTCATAATTTTAATATTATATCATAAAGATAGCAAGTATAAAATAGTAAAAAGTGAGTAGTGAAAAGTAGAACACAATCTACTTTATTCTTTAATTTGACTTAAAAATTCCGGTGAATTATAATAGTTCTATAAATATTTATAAGTGATTAGCCGGTATAAAATTTTACTGACGGCCATAACTTGAGCGGTTACAACGAGGTATGAGAATCTGTTTCTCCCGTGACATGTTACGGATTACCAGTCACAATTCTCATATAAATATGAGGCAAAAATGAATCTTCGTAAAAAAGCCCTGTTTATAATAATAATAACATTTATCATACTCATAGGGATTTTATATATTATATCAAGGGAATTGCTCCTGAGGAGTTTTTCCGACCTGGAAAAAGAGTATACAAAAAAACATTTATACAGGACTATAAATGCTATAGATCATGAATCGTCGTCACTGGATATTCTCCTTTCCGGTTGGGCCCCCTGGGATGATACTTATAATTTTATTCTCGATAAAAATAATACTTATATCCAGAAAAATCTTACTGCAGATTCTTTTATCATACAAAAAATTAATATTATAATTTTTACAGATAACTCGGGCCATGTAGTCTGTGGGAAATATTTTAATCTGGACACAGGGAAAAAACTCGATAATAAAGATAATTTTTTTGAAGATCTAATAAAAAATTACAGGATACTGGCTGAACATAAAGATATAAAAAGTCATATAAAAGGAATTATTCTGTTCAATAAGAACCCTCTCCTTATTGCTTCTCATCCCATAGTAACAAGTAATTACAGAGGTCCTATAAGAGGTGCTCTGATTGTTGGCCGTTATTTAAATTCCAAAGAATTGAAACTTATAGAGAAGGAAGTTAATTTACCTGTAAAAATATATAATCTGAAGGATGAGAATCTTCCCCCGAAAATAGTAAAAAATCTTCTGGAGGGAAAAACAGACGCGATTCAAATATTGAATAATAAAACTATTTCAGGTTATACACTGATCAGGGATATATATAAAAAACCTGTTCTCATATTAAAGATAGATGTCGAAAGGGATATATACAGACATGGTGAAGGCAGTATAATATATTTTCTTGTTTACTTCCTTCTGACAGGTTTAATAATCAGCTTTATTACAATAATAATTTTAGATAAACTGATCATGTCACGGTTAACAAGGCTCAACCGGACTGTAAATACAATAGGTAAAACAGGTAATCTCAGTGACAGACTCTCAGAGGCAGGAACAGATGAATTCAGCGGGCTGGCCCAGTCTATAAATGAAATGCTCAAATCAATTGAAGATTCACAGGAAGAATTAAATAAAGCAGTAATGAATTCCATAACGTCTCAGATTGCAGTTCTTGACAGAAAGGGAATAATTACATCTGTAAATGAGGCGTGGGAAAGGTTTTCCAGAGAAAGGAAATGTGATAATTCCTCTGATATTGGCGAACATTATATAAAGGTATGGGAAAGTGAAACAGGGGAATTTTCTACGGGCAAATTGAAGACTATCGACGGAATAGGTGCTGTAATAAAAGGGGAAAGCAGATATTTTTCCTGTGAATATCAATGTGAGTTGCCTTCCAGAAAAATATGGCTTTTATTAAATGCGACACCTCTGGCAGCAAAAAAAGGAGGTACTGTAATATCCCGCGTGGATATTACAGAAAGGAAACAGGCAGAAGAAAATCTCATTTTTATGGAAAAACAGCTCCGTCAGGCACAGAAACTGGAAGCCATAGGAACACTTGCAGGAGGTATAGCACATGATTTCAATAACATCCTTTCAGCCATAATGGGTTATACTGAAATGACTCTCGTATTCCTTGTCAAGGAAGAAGGAAAACTGAAAAATAATTTACAGAAGATATTAAAAGCCAGCAGGAGAGCAGCGGATCTTGTAAGTCAGATTCTCACCTTCAGCAGACAGAGTGAACATGAAAAACAGATTATAGAGATAAAACCTGTAATAAAAGAAGTAATTAAACTTCTCAGAGCAACACTGCCTTCTACTGTTGAAATAAGACATAAAATAGATGTTTTTTCAGATAAAATACTGGGAGATCCAACACATATTCATCAGATATTAATGAACCTGTCTACCAATGCCGCCTATGCTATGAAAGATAAAGGAGGAGCTCTGGAAATCATTCTCACGGAAATAGAAATAACTGAAAGTTCCAAAACATCTGCTCTATCTCCGGGTTCATATATAAAACTAACGGTAAAAGATACAGGAAAAGGTATAGAACAGGAGGTTCTGGATAAAATTTTCGATCCTTTCTTTACTACAAAACCACAGGGAGAAGGAACAGGTCTGGGACTTTCCGTAGTTCACGGCATTGTAAAAAGCTATGAAGGTTCCATAGAAGTTACCAGTAAACACGGTGAGGGAAGCACTTTTGACATTTATTTACCTTCAGTAAAAGGAGGAGATAAGAAAAAAACAACAGGCGATTTAAATGTTCCTCCTTCAGGGAAAGGACATATATTAATTGTAGATGATGAAGAAGACATTGTATATCTGACACATCAACTGCTTATTCTTCTCGGATATGAAGTTACAGGCAAAACAAACAGCAAAGAAGCTCTGGAAATTTTTCGTCTTGAACCTGAGAAATTTACTCTCATTATAACCGATTATACTATGCCACATATGACAGGAATAGATCTTGCCAGAGAAGTGATAAAAATAAACCCCTCCATACCGGTAATTCTGTGCACAGGTTTCAACGACAGTATTACCCTTGACAGAGTAAGCGCTTTCGGTATAAGAGAAATTTTATTCAAACCTGTCAATCTTAACGTTCTGGGAGAAACAATACACAATATATTAAAGATGAGTCGTTGAAAAGTGAAAAGTGAAAAAATCACCGGCCATATGCTACAAAAAAATATCACAGCCATTTCTTTTTTCTGAAATAAAATACCATTGATATTCCTACAATCAACATGACTGATATTATAACAGGGTATGTGAATGGATAATCCTTTTCCGGCATAAGAATATTCATTCCGTAAATACTGGCAATGAAACTCAGGGGAATAAATATAGTGGAAATAATAGTGAGGACTTTTACTATTTCATTCATTTTATTACTGTTACTGGATATATAAACATCAAGCATGCTGCATAGCATATCCCGAAATGTTTCTATCGTATCAATAACCTGAATAAGATTATCATAAAGATCCCTCAGATATATACCGGAAGCTTCTTTTACAAGTAAAAATTCTTCCCGTTGCAGACTGCCTATAATTTCCCTGAGAGGCCATATAGACTTACGTAAAAAAAGTAATTCCCTCTTTAAATTATAAATCTTTTTCAGTATATCAACAGATGGAGTGTTTATAATCTCTTCTTCCAGAAATTCAATTTCTTCCCCTATTTTATGAAGAACTGCAAAATAATTATCTACGATTGCATCCAGTAAAGCATAGGCAAGATAGCCTGCCCCCATCTTTCTGATACGTCCCTTGCCAAGTCTTATCCTTTTCCTTACAGGTTCAAACACATCTCCACACCCTTCCTGAAAGGAAATAACAAAATTCGACCCTATGAGTAAACTTATATGTTCTACTATCGTATCATGGTCTTTACCATCACAGTAAATCATTTTAAGGACAAGAAAAAGATAATCTCCGAAATCTTCCAGCATAGGATGCTGGCCCGTATTTAAAATATCTTCGAGAGTAAGATCATGAAGGTTAAAATGTTTTCCTATTTTTTCTATGACTTCTGCATTGTTTATACCATCTACATTTACCCATGTTACAGTAGGTTTTTTCTCATAGGGAATATATTCTTCCATAGATTTTATTTCTTTTTCCTGGAACTGACCTTCATCATAATCAATAATAGTAATTTTGAGGTTTTCAATCTTTTTCTCCCCTAAATGAACTATTTCACCGGAAGGAAGATCAAGTTCCCTTACAACAGTTCTTACGAATTTATGCATAAAAATCACCCGGTTCGTGACGGGTAACGCTAACGCGTTACCCGTCACCATACCTATTTTACTACTGTCAGTTTCTTCATTTTATCACTCTTGCGTATTGCATCTACCACGTCAAGACCTTCTATTACACGGCCAAATACTGTATGAACACCGTCTAAATGGGGCTGAGGTGAATGACATATAAAGAATTGACTTCCTCCTGTATCTTTTCCTGCATGGGCCATAGAAAGAGAACCTCTGAGATGTTTATTGGGATTTATCTCACATTTTATTGTATAACCGGGGCCTCCAGTACCTGTCCCCCTGGGACAACCGCCCTGAATCATAAAATCATCTATCACTCTGTGAAAGGTAAGGCCATCGTAAAAACCTTTTTCAATCAAAGTAATAAAATTCTGAACAGTACCCGGCGCATCCTGTTCAAACAGTTCGATTTTCATGGTACCTTTATCTGTTTCCATTATCACCTGAGGATTTTTCTGAGCCATATATAAGCCCCCCTTTTTAATTATTTGTTCGTAAATTTCGACAGAATCAACAAATTACCTCTTCAACAAAAGTAGATAAGCGAGTCGTGAGTGGTGAGTCGTGAGTCGTGAATAAAAAGTGGCCTGCACCACTCACTACTCACTACTCACTGCTCACTTTTTAGTGGAGATAAAAAATCTCTTCAATACTGCTGTACTGAGATCTGCGCTGTGTCCAGTAATCTATAAAATCTCCCTGATTGGTTACTACAGTAATATTCTGCCAGCTATTATCAGGAGGCATGATTCTTACTACCATATCTCCTCCGTTAAAGCTCCAGCTACGACCATCAGGATAATAACTCAATATTTTTACACCCTGTCTTGTTTTAATGTGCCACTGATGGGCAGGAACATCCCAGGAACAGTCTTCTATAAACCAGATAATCTGCCAGATATTGCCTGATTCCAGGAAACCCTGATCCACTCCTATTCCGGAATCATTGGGAAGTCCGATGGCCATACAATGGGTAAGATTTCTGGCCAGGTCATAAAGAGATTCTTCTCTGCCAGGTTCATGATGAAGGGTTGTAACAATATTTCTCGCCAGACCAAACCCGTAAGGATCTTCCAGATCATAATCAATTGAACTGGATAAATACTCACACAGTTGATCTGCTCCTGCAGAAAATCCTACTGTAAGAAGTCCTCTGTCCTGTCTTTCATGAAGTATTCTTTCGAAAAGGTCTCCGTCATTATAATAAAGCTGTCCCAGTTCTTTATATCTCCTCAGGCCAAGGGAACTGTTTCCTCCGCCAAGTACAACAACCTGTGTGTGCCAGAGCATATGGAAAAATAAATCTACATCTTCTCTTCTGAGATTATCATTCCAGTAAAAGGGGAAAAAATCCAGTCCATATTGTCTGTATTTTTCGTAATACCATCGGAAATTTCCAAAATCCCATTCCTGGCTTCCCTGGGTTTTCTGGGACATTGGAAGATGCATAAGGGTTTTATTATCCCAGCTCTGAAGTGCACGTTCTACAATTAAATCTCTGTGAATATATTCGCATCGGTCATGAGACGAATAAATTAATGCTGTTGGTCTCATATA
>CALARM010000155.1 GCA_937888925.1 uncultured Synergistia bacterium
TCTTTCGAATAGTTACACATCTTTGCTATTTCTTCCAGTTTGCTTTCCACTCTTGGCTCTTTGGATATTTCCTGTTCTATTAAGCCTATATAAATAATAATAGTTTCGAGAAAATTATTTAAATTATGAACGATACTTACGGCACATTTACCAATTGTTTCCATCCTGTGAATTTCCATGAGCTTTTTCTCAAGCCTTATACGTTCTTTAATCTCTCTCGCTAGAAACCCGTTGGTTTTTACCAGTTCTCCGGTAAGTTTTTCCACTCTTACCTTTAAATTGTCATGAAGTTTCTGAAGAGATGTACCTGATTCTTTTATGTAAGTAATATCCTGAACGACTCCGTCATAAGAAATCAGTTTCCTCTGACTGTCATAATGAAGGACAGGGGTATTCCTGACCCATCGTACAGTCATGTCTTTTCTGATGATTCTATGTTCAATCGGTTCTACTTCTATCCCTTCAAGAATCTTCTGAACATGACCTTTCACCAGGGCTTTATCTTCTTCATGAACCATGTCTATCCAGAGATAGGAATTATTTTTAAATTCTTCATCCTTATAACCTGTAACCAGAAAACATGTAGGGCCATGGTGGATTGTTTCAATAGGATTGCCGTCCTTCAGATTGACAGTATACATGTAGTGAATAATAGCACCGGGATGATACTGATAGTTTTCCATAATTAATTATCCATGTTGCTTTCCGAGAGACTGAATTTATCTCTGAATATAAATTCCGCTATCCTTCCGACCTCTTCCTGATGGTCTGCCAGGTTTTCTTCCAGAAACATTGCTTTACCTCTGGCATACCAGGCCATACCATCAGAAGGTTTCAGAGCCAGGGCTTTATCAAAGGATTCTATTGCTTCATTATAGTTTCGTAAATTAATTAAAGCAAGACCTTTATTATACCATGCATTTACATTATCTTTATCACATTCTGTTGCCCTTGTGAAACATTCCAGGGCATCAGTATATTTCCATTGTTTACTCATGGCTATTCCCATGTTTACCCATATTTTACTGTAACCGGGATTTATATTCAGTGCTTTACTGTAAAAGCCCAGAGCTTTATCATACTGTTTCTGTTTGTAAAATGCAATACCCATGTTATAGAGAATATTAATATTATAAGGAGCCAGTTCCAGTCCTTTGTTAAAATATTCTACAGCTTTATCGTATTCTCCCAGTTCTCCTGAAATAATACCTTTATTATTCCATATATGGGGGCATGACGGGTCAACGAGTAAGGCTCTGTCGAAATAGTCAAGAGCCTCTGCATATCTTTTCATGCCTGATAGTGCCAGTCCTTTATTGCTGAGAGCTTTAAAATCTGACGGATTTTTTTCTAAAATTTTATCAAAGCACACAAGAGCTTCCTGATATTGTTTTCTGTTATATAATACAAGGCCTTTATTATTCAGTGCAGATATATAATCAGGGTCAAGTTCCGATAGTATTTTATCAAAACACTCAATGGCTTCTGCATAACGTGCGAGGTTGCTCAGAATCATGCCTTTATTGTTCCAGGTCTGAATGTGGCCCGGCATTATTGATAGAACCCTGTTATAACATTCGAGAGCCTGTGAATATCTTTCCTGGATAAACAGGATATTACCTTTATGAATAAGAGCAGTAATATCCTTCGGATCAAGGACCAGAACCATGCTAAAACATTCAATGGCTTCATTGTATGTTCTCTGGCTGTATAAAAACAATCCTTTACTTTTTAGATATGATAGATTTCCCACTTCCTGTGACGATATTTCTTTATATGATTCAGACATATGTACCTCCTATTTTAATACCGGATAGTCATTACCGTGACAGGTGACGGGTAACGCGTAACCTGCCACCTGTCACCACCACGATTCTCACTTTCCCTATCCTGTTAATCCCTCTATCCTATTAATCACCGTCCCTATTAATCCCTGTCCCTGTGCCACTGGTAATAGGCATAGCCTCCGGGAGGAAGAGTTACTTTAACGGTTTTTTCATCTGCTGTTATTTTATTTCCGGAAATCAAATCTTCCAGAATATTGCCTTTCATAATTTGAGAGTTCTTTTCCAGAGGAATTTCAATCTCTCCGGTTTCCCTGCCGTTATTGAAAACACAGATTACTTCCTCATCCGGCCTCATTCTTACATGGGCATAAACATCATGAGTCGCTTTAAGTTCTATCTGTGTGCCGTACTGTAAAGCAACGGAAGAATTTCTGGCTTCTGTCATTTTGCGGACCTTTTCCGTAAGTGACGGATTCTGCCCCCATGGCATATCTTTTCTATTATCGTCAGATGCTCCGTCAAGACCGGCCTCTGTTCCGTAATATATACATGGCACACCTCTGGCAGACATCAGGAAAGAAAGAGCCATCTCAAGCATGGCGGAATCACCGCCGCATTCAGCCATAAACCTGCTCATGTCATGATTGTCTATCATAGTTCCCAGTTTTTTAGGATTATCATAATAACGATCATTTTTCATGGCCTCTGAAAGAAGTTTCATGCCGGGATCGCTTTTCCTGAGTATTTTTTCTATGGCATCGCCGGGATGTTCTCTGAAATGATCTGCTGCGAATTTCAGTCTCTTCCAGAAACTATCATCGTTTTTACTGGCAAATACATTTCTTATGGCAAAAGTCATAGGGAAATCAAACATCGCATCAAGACCTCTGTTCTGCAGACCTGCTATGAAATTCGGATCACGCCAGAAAGCTTCTCCTACTGTATAAAAATTTTCTTTTTTCTCATGAAGTGCTTCATTGAATTCCTGAAGAAATTCTTCCGGTACATGCCTTGCGGCATCCACTCGGAATCCGTCTATATCGGCCTGCTTTATCCACCATTCATGGGCATCTATAAGATATCTTTTAACATCAGGATTTTCCTGTGCCAGGTCAGGCAGACCTGCAAGGGAACCGTTTACCATATGATACTCGCTGTATCCTTTTATGTCTCCCTTTTTATGATACCAGTCCGAGTGAGCCAGATCCTCAACAAAAGGATGATTGTAACCTGTGTGATTTACCACTACGTCAAGCATTATTTTTATGTCTTTTTCATGGGCTCTGTCGCACAGTTCCCGCAGTTTATCCATATCACCGAAATGTGGTTCTGTTTTATAGAAATCCTGCGGCCAGTAACCATGAAAACCGTCTTTGCCGAAAAAGCCTCTGTCATTTAAATAGGGGCATGATACCCACACACAGTTTACTCCCAGATCTTTTAAATAATCCAGTTTGTCTATTATGCCCTGCCAGTCTCCTCCATGAAATTTCTCTTTATCTTTTAAATCAATTCCTTCATTATTGGTTTTATCTCCGTCGTAAAACCTGTCTGTTACCGCATAATAAATGACTTTGCCGTCCCATCTGAAGATGTTTTTCAGCATTTCAGGGGAACCTTTTACATCTGTCGAATCAGTAATAGTATCCGATACTTCTGTTTCCCCGTCTTTTGCTGTAAAAGCCTGAATATGTAAAGTTTCTCCGTCTTTCCATCCCATTTCTCTCATTATTTTTTTATCGAGTTGAAATTCTACATTGCTATATTCGGTGGAATGATAGATATTTTCAGATATTTCAGCCATCTCTCCTTTACTGTTAAGTACTTCTCCCTTACCGTTTTTATCTATTTTTACGGCAACCTTCCATGATTCTGACGGTTTATTGTTTACCAGTTCAAAAGGCAGTTTTTCATTACCTTTTTTATCTCCCCAGTTCAGTAAAAAATAAGAGTCTAAATGTCCATGTTCGGCACCGTCCCTCAGATTTGCCACTTCTAACTGAAAAGTATAATTTTCAGTCCTCCGTCCTTCTTCCGAATAAAGTGCAAATATATCACGGGAACTGTCGTAACCGTCATAAGCACGAACCATATTCCCGGTAATATTTGCAGCTTTTAACTGTCCCGTTGCAAGAGGTGAAAGCTTTTTACCGGATCTTTCGTCTTTTTTATGTAAATGTGAACCTTTGAAAGCTTCCCATTTATTTTTCAGTTTTTTCTTCATCGACGTCATATTGAAAACCGAAGGTTTTATTATACTGGCCATTAAGCCGCCTGCCATATAACCTGTTACTCCTCCGATTGCACTGTAAAGACCTTTTAATACGGAATCTATTCCGTCATTTATGTAATTTGCCGATCTTTCAGATATGTTGCTTTCTTTTACTTCATTCGAAGAAGGATTATATAATTTCATATTCTGAATGATATTAGATTCAGGTATGACCACTCTGTGAATTAATGTATCCTTCGGCTCGGGAAGAGATACATCAGAAGGATACATGGATGAATTATTTCGCATGTTTATTATAGATTTACCGGATTTATAGTTAATACTGGTAATCATTAGACAACACCCTTTCTTTAAGAAAAATAGTTACAGAAAAAAGTAAAAATAAGGTCATGGTAAAAAGCATGAAAAAATACAGGAAATGCGCCGAAGCGACTTTTTTTCTGGTTCTTTATAATATATCACAGGTGTTTATAAAATACAATAGCTGTGAACATATATACAAGTGATTTAAAAGAATGATCATGGTGAATGATAAATTTATAAAAAATAAACACATAATTTTAAAAAAATAACATGATATTATCAATTTTCTTCATAAAATATGAATTATTTAAATTTTTATATATCTTAAGTGAACGATATTTTTTAAAAAATTATATAATATGGTTCACTGTCTTGAGCCAGTTAAAGAATATAAAAAAAATTTTTACTTTTGATTTTATGAAATATTCTGAAAGAGGATTTTTGTAAAGAAGTAGAATAATATTTATTGATTGGATTTTTTTCTGTGACCCGTCATGGGATGGCGAGTAATTTTTCTTCCTGAAAATTCTGAAAGAAGGAAATAAAATGAAAAGAATCGGCTTGCTGTTAATTTTGATGTGTCTTTTATCAGGCTGTGGTGCGGAAAAGATTAAAGAGATAAAACCTCTGACCGTGTTCGGAGAAAGAGGAAAAAAAGACGGACAGTTTATGAATTTTGACGGTATAGCCGTAGATTCAAAAGGAAATATTTATGTTGCAGATATTAAGAAGGTTCAGGTCTTTGATGAAAATGGCAAATTCATTTACTCTGTCGGTTTAAAAGAAGGATGTTTTAAAAACGAGGTAGTCGGTCTTGCAATAAATTCAAAAGATTTTCTCATATGTGCAGATCAGAATAATTATCGGTACAGCATCTTCGATGCGGGCGGTCAGTTTATATCTTCTTTCGGTTCCCGCGGCACAGGAGACGGAGAATTTTTAAAACCTCAGGGTGTCTGTGTTGACGATAAAGATAATATCTATACTGTAGATAATGAAGCAGACACGGTGCAAGTGTTTTCTCCGGAAGGGAAATTTCTCTTTAAATTCGGTAAAACAGGCAGCGGTAAAGGAGATTTTGACGAGCCGGAATCCATTACGATTTATAATAATAAGATTTATGTTGCAGACGAAGGGAACGGCCGTATAGAATATTTTGATATGACAGGAAAATATCTCGGAGAAATAGGAAGAACTTCAGGAAACCCCATATCACTGCCTGACGGATACAGGAAAGAATATAATAAGAATTATAAAAATTATTTTGCCAGAGATGTAGAAGGTATAGTCTTCGATAAAGAAGGATACCTCTACGGAGCAAATGAAGATGAAGGAGTTATAGACCTGTTTACGGAAAAAGGAGACCTTGCAGGTATATTTACTTCAACTGAACAGGGGGGATTAAAAAAGATACAGGGTCTTGCTGTAAACAAAGAAGGAACAAAGCTTTATGTCTGTGATCTGGGAAATGCAAGAATACAGATATTTGATATTAAAGTAATTAAAGAAATGGTCAAAAATAAATAAAATATGAGAATTGTAATGCGTAACGCGTAACGCGTGACGGGAGGAACAGATTTTCATATTTTGTTGTGACCGAACCGGTCATGGCCGTTAGAATAAAAAAAGGAGTTTGTTAATAAAATATGTTTGAATCGCTTTTCCATCTTTTTACAAAAATTATTGAAACAGTAGGTTATTTCGGAGTATTTGTCCTTATGACGCTTGAGAGTATGGTAGCACCTGTGCCGAGTGAAGGAGTTATGCCCTTTGCAGGATTTCTCGTAACACAGGGAAAATTTAATATGATTCTTGTAATAATATCAAGCAGCATCGGAAGTATTGTCGGTTCCCTCATATCTTACTATGTAGGGGCTTACGGAGGAAAACCTGTTGTACTTAAATACGGGAAATATCTGCTTCTGGATAAACATCATCTGGAGATTACGGAAAGATTTTTTGAAAAATACGGTGAAAAAACCATATTTTTCTGCAGATTTATACCGGTAGTCAGGCATTTTATTTCCATTCCCGCAGGTGCAGGGAATATGAACCTCCTGAAATTCTGTATCTATACTCTTGTTGGAGCAACTATGTGGAATGCTTTTCTTGCCTATACAGGAGTCTGGCTCGGAGAAAGATGGGAACTGGTTCATAAATTTACAAAATATCTTGATATACTGGTTGTTCTTGTGGCAGTGGGATTTATAGGACATCTTGTATATAAGCATATGAAGAACAGGAAGAAATAAAAGATTGTCTTTAATAAGCATAAATAATTAATAGTGAAGGGTGAAGAGAGGAACATGTTCTCATTTTTCATTGTGAATGGACAGTCATGGCAATATATTAAATATTAATGCTCAACTCATTAAGGAATGTGAGACCTGTGAGAAGCAAAATATTGCTTTTCACAATCTGTACTTCACGGAAAGATTATATGCCAGTATTCTGCGATAAATGTGGCCATAAAAATGAAGATAACGCCAGAGCCTGCATTTCATGCGGAGAAAATCTTTCAGATTCTTCGTCTGGAGGCACATTGAAAATCGGAACGATTCTGGACGGAAATTATGAAATAAAACGTATGGTTAAAGCAGGAGGCATGGGAGCAGTTTATGAGGCCATTGATTACAGGTTCGACAGAAAATCCTGTGCGGTAAAAGAAATGCTCAGTCAGACCACAGACAGGGCTCTTCAGAATTATCTCATCGATAGATTCAAGAAAGAAGCCATGATACTTTATGAACTGAAACACCCCAATCTTCCCAGGGTAAGGAATTATTTTGTAGAAGGTGGCCGTTATTACCTTGTAATGGATTACATAGAAGGTAAGGATCTTGATACAATCATGAGAGGCTATGAAGGAGGAAGAGTTCCTGAACCTGTTGTAATAGAATGGACGAAAGAGATCCTTGATGCATTAATATATCTTCATGGACATAATCCGCCGGTAGTTTACAGGGATATGAAGCCGGGAAATGTTATGGTTCGTTCGTCAGATAATAAAATAATTCTCGTAGATTTCGGCATAGCAAGGACAATAGAACCGGACGGAGATAAGGCAAAAACTGCCATAGGAACACCGGGATTTTCTCCTCCTGAAATATTCGAAGGCAGGCCGGAAGAGAGAACTGATATTTATTCACTCGGAGCCACCATGCACTGTCTCCTTACAGGTGTTGTGCCTCTCACACCTTTTGTTTTCAAGCCTGTAAGAATATTAAATCCTTCCGTGTCTTCCGGCCTTGAGTCTGTAGTTATGCATTCCCTTACAATGAATATAGACGGCCGTTATGAGAGTGCAACTTCCATGAAAAAAGCCCTTACGGAATTATCGGAAGGAACCAGTGAAAAGACTTCTCTTTCTCCGGCACCATCTGTCAAAACCCTTCCTTATAAAACAGGGACAGAGCTTTATGGAGCTACAATTCCTGTAAATTATCCTTTAGATCCTGAAAAAAGAAAAAGTAATAAATACATTATTCCTGCCGTAATACTGGTTATTCTCCTTCTGGCCGGTTTTTTATTGATTGGCTTTTATATATCTAATAAAAATAATAACTATACAGAACTTTACAACAAAGCCATGTCTATGGATAAAGAGGGGAAATATGAAGAAGCCATTAAATATTACGATGAAGCTCTCAGTATTAAATCTGACGAGAAAATTCTTGAGAGCAAAAGAAATTCCCTTGAAAGTTATGGCGATTATCTTTTCAGCAAAGAAAAATACAGAGAAGCAGCGGATTACTATGACATGGTTTTAGAAATCAATCGTAATGATAAAGATGTTCTTTATAAAAAAGGTGTGATCTTATCTAAAGACGGAAAATACAGAGAAGCAATTAAATATTACGATGAAACACTGGATATTGACGGAAAATATGCACCTGCTCTTATGGATAAAGGATGGGCTTTATATAAAGAAGAAAAATATGACGAAGCAATTACTTGCTATGAAAGAGCACTGGAAATTGAGCCAGAAAATACCGTTACATGGTACAACAGAGGCCTTGCCCTCTATGATATGGGAGAATATAAAGAAGCGGTAAAATCCTGTAATAAAGCTCTTGAGATTTCTCCTGATTATATGTTTGCCTGGAACGGGAAAGGGGAGGCTCTTGTAGCACAGGGCAAATATAAAGAAGGTCTTGATTGTTTTAATAAAGCCCTGAAGCTTGATGCTAAATATGATTATGTGTGGAACAATAAGGGAGAATGTTTATACAGAGAAGGAAAATATGACGAAGCACTCACATCTTTTAATAAAGCCACAGAAATTAACCCATCAAATACTCTTGCGTGGAATAATAAAGGTGTTACTTTATATGAACTTGGAAGATATGGTGAAGCAGTAAAATCCTACGATAAAGTTCTGGCTATTGAACCTGATAATAAAATTGCTAAGGAGAATAAAGAAAAGGCTTTAAATAAGTGATAGATGAGAATTGTATTATATCTGTCTTGTTTTTATACCTCCTTATGATAGAATATAATCAGGAACATTTTTAGATTACCCGGAATGGAGGTGCCCTGTGGATACAGCAGTAAAAAAAACCTGTAATGCTTTTGATTTGATTAAACTTTCCGAAAGTGGCAGATATGAATTAATTAAAGGAGTGGTACACAAAATGAGTCCTTCCGGAGAGAGGCACGGTGTCATAGCTTCCAGAATTATACAGATAGTAGGCAGATTTGTAGCAGAAAATAAATCAGGTATAACAACCTCATCGGAAACAGGCTATAAACTCTTCTCAGAGCCGGACACAGTGAGGGCTCCTGATATGGCTTTTAAAAGTAATGAAAGGCTTTCTCTTCATGAAATTACCGATGGCTATTCAACTGTCATGCCAGATCTTGTAGTGGAGGTAAATTCTCCGGGAGATAGATATTCGAAGATTGTAGAAAAAGTAAATGACTGGTTAAAAGCAGGTGTGAGAGAAGTCTGGGTAGTAGACCCACAGGATTACACAGTGATTGTCTATAAAGGATGTTCCGGAAATGCAATTATTTTAAATATAGATGATGAAATTACCGGCGGAGATATATTGCCTGGTTTTAAGTGTGACGTAAGAAAACTTTTATATATAATGTAAATTTAAAAAAGCATATGCCACTATATTGCGATAAATGCGGCCATAAAAATGAAAATAATATAAAAAACTGCCGGTCCTGCCCAGAGCCTTTCAGATGAATCTTATTCCAGTCTTAGGCCAGGCAATATGCTTGACAATAGATATGAAATAAAAAGACTCATCAAATCAGGAGGCATGGGGGCGGTCTATGAAGCACTTGATCATAGATTTGAGAAAAAGGCCTGTGCCGTAAAAGAAATGCTTCCTCAGGCAGAAAACCCTCAATTAGAAGAATATTTCATAAAAAGATTTAAAAAAGAAGCACTCATTTTATTTGAACTCAGGCATCAGAACCTGCCGGGACTCATAGATTATTTCATAGAAAACTCCCGTTATTATCTCGTCATGGAATATATAGAAGGCTATGATCTTGATACAATTATGAGACAATATGAAGGAGGAATAGTACCTCAGGAATTTGTTATTTCATGGTCAATAGATATACTTCAGGCTTTAATATATCTTCACGGTCAGACACCTCCCGTTGTATACAGAGATATGAAGCCGGGAAACATTATGTTAAGGTCGGAAGATAAAAAAATAATACTTGTAGATTTCGGCATAGCAAGAAAAATAGACCCGGAAAGTGATACTGCAAAAACTGTCATAGGAACTCCGGGATTTTCCCCTCCTGAAATATTTCATGGACGAGCAGAACCACGAAGTGATATCTATTCACTTGGAGCCACCATGCACTGTCTCCTTACAGGAATGGTGCCGGTAAAATCCTTTGTATTCAAACCTGTAAGGAATTTAAATAATAGAGTATCGAAAGAACTTGAAGAAATAGTCATGAAAGCCCTTTCCCCTGACCCGAAAGACAGATACGGAAATGCTTCTCAGATGAAAGAAGCTCTGTTGAAAATAAGTGTTTCTTCTCCTGTATTTACACATAGAGCTACAGATGTTTATCAGATACCGGAGACGCACGAAAAAACTTCTGTTCCTTCTATATTATCTACAGTTCCCTATAAGACTCAGGTAGAAATGGAAAAACCTGTGGCAGCTCAAAGGAAGGGCATCAATAAAAAGATTCTTGTTTTTATTACTACAGTAATAATTATACTGGCTTTACCTGTCATATATGCCGGACTGTTTTACAGGCAGAACAGTGAAGCTGATAACCTGTATAAAGAAGGGGAGAGGTGGGAAGCACAGGATAGATATAAAGAAGCGCTTCAGGCCTACAATAAAGCTCTGGAGAAAGAACCTGATAATGTTTATATCCTGAAAAGCAAAGGAAATATTTTATATAAACAGGGAAAATATGATGAAGCAATAAGTTGTTTCGATAAAGCCACAGAAATTAACCCATCCTATAAACAGCCATGGAATATGAAGGGATTATGTCTTTACGAAAAGAAAAATTACGAAGAAGCAGTTGAATGTTATAGTAAAGCACTGGAACTTGACAGTAAAGACAGTGTCATCTGGTACAATAAAGGATGTTCCCTTGCAATGAAGAAAAAATATAAAGAATCTCTGAAATGTTTTGATGAAGTTTTAAAGATAAATCCAAAAGACGGAGATGCGTTGAAGTATAAAGAGAAGATTTTACAGATCCTGGGCAGGTAAAAATCTTTCAGTTATTTATTACTTATTGTAAATTCAGGTTTCTCATAGGGTAAAATCTAGATTTATATAGGTGTCAGGTGCCGGGTATTGGGTAATTATAAACCCAAAATCCGACACCTGAAACCCGGAAGCCAATTATAAACTGTATTATCTCAAATCTTTTACCAGGACTTACGCAAAAAACGAGGAGAAACCAGTCATCACGAGCGAAGCGAAGCAATCCCACTGGTATATTGAAAACTGTTGGGATTGCTTCGTCGTTTCGCTCTTCGCAATGACAAAATGCGTAACTCCTGTTTTACTTTCCCGCATCCCATGATCCCACAGGATTTCCATAATTATTGGAAGCATACCAGGAACCTGAAGCAGAATTACCGTATAATGTTCCTGTCATAACTCCGCTGAAACCATAACCGCTTACATCGCCGGAAACAGTGCCTGACATAGCTCCTGTGTCAGGGTTAATAGAGCCTGAAATAGTTCCGCTGTAAGGATCTCCATGATATGTTCCGCTTACACTTCCGCTCCATCCTGTGCCCTTTATAGTAAAGGAGATTGTTCCTGTAGCTTCACCGCTTATAGACCCGCTGTAATTACCTTCTATGGCAGTAGCAAAAGACTTCTTTGCTTCCTTTTTATTTTCTTTTGCAGAAGCGTTTTTGGGATCAATCTTCAGGATTTTATCGAAACAGCCGTAAGCTTCTTTATATTTCCCCGTAGCAACGAGAGTATTTCCCTTATTATTCATGGCTTCTGTATTTTTTGCATCAAGTTTTAAAGCCATGTCAAAACATGCAAGAGCTTCTTTGTATTTTCCCTGTTTAAGAAGAGCAAGTCCTTTGTTGACAAGGGCATCAACATTTTTCGGATTGATTGCCAGAGCTTCGTCAAAACATTTAATCGCTTCATCCAGTTTTCCCTGTTTTATCAATACAGTACCTTTACCTGTAAGGGCTTCTGCATTTTTCGGATTATTTGCCAGAACTTCATCAAAACATTTGAGAGCTTCATCGAGTTTTCCCTGATTAATTAATACAGTGCCTTTCCCTGTGAGAGCAAATGTGTTTTTCGGGTCACTCTTTAAAGCCTCTTCAAAACATTTAAGGGCTTCATCGAGTTTTCCCTGATTGATTAACACAGTGCCTTTCCCTGTGAGAGCAAAGGTGTCTTTCGGGTCACTCTTTAAAGCCTCTTCAAAACATTTAAGAGCTTCATCAAATTTTCCCTGAGTCGTCAGAATAATTCCTTTTCCTGTTAAAGCCAGAGTATTTGTGGGGTCATTCTTTAAAACTTCTTTGAAACACAAAAGAGCTTCCTCATATTTATTCTGTTTGTTTAAAATAAGACCTTTGTAGACTATTACTTCAACTAATTTCGGATCAATTTCAAGGGTCTTATTATACATAGAAAGGGCTTCATCGTAATTGCCTTCTTTTTCGTAAATTGTCCCCTTTGAAGTCATAGCTTCAGTATTTTTCGGATCAAGCTTTATTACCTTATCATAACAGACAGTTGCATCTTCATATTTACCCTGACAGACAAGAGCATTTCCTTTTTTATTCCATGCGTCTTTATATTCAGGGTTCAGTTCCAGTGCTTTGTCATAACATTTAATGGATTCTTCGTATTTACCCTCATTTGCCAGAGCAAGGCCTTTATTATACCAGCTCTCAGGCGTTTCGAAGATCTTGCAACACGATGATAGAATGATGGAAATTGATAGGAGTGTTATACACAGGGTGATGGAAATTATTATGGTTTTTTTCATTGTAACAGCCCTTTCTCTGATTATTTATCGAATGTTTTAATAATGATTGAATTCGTTAAATTATATGGATTATCCTTCTGAATGTGATGTAAAATCAGGTTAATAATGTTTATATATTTCTACAAAGGATTGACTTTTATAATGATACTGTAAAGATAGTTCCGTCTTTTTCTGTTGATGTAAATTCGACGTATCCGTTAAGATATCTTTCAAGTAACAGTTTTACTGTATAAGTGCCGAAGCCGCGGCCCTTTTCTCCTTTTGTGGAAAAAGAACGATTAAAGACCTGAAGCTGAACGTCTTCTGTCATAAAACCTTTATTGTGAACAATAAATTTTATGCCGTCTGTGTCATTTTTATAGGTAACAGTGACGGTTTCTCCGGCTTTTGAATCTTCAAGGGCATTTTTTATGAGATTACCCAGTATCCTGGATAGAAGTATTTTATCTGAACATATATAAGAAATATCTCCTTTAAAAGAAGGGACAATGAATTTACCTTCACAGACCTTATGATTTTTATAAAGTGTTACAAGAAGGGACAGGAAATCGGGAACATATATTTCTTCAATTTTAACTTCTAACTGTCCCTGTTCTGCAGACATGAGATCCCTGTGAGTTTCTATTTCCGATATTAATTGTCTGGCAATCCTTAAACCTTCCGTATGGAATTCCTTAAGCCCTGCATGATATATTTCAGGAGAAAGTTCCATGAAATCCTTTATTGCGCCGGCAAGGTTTAAGACATCATGAAAGAATATCCTTTCTACGGAATGGTGAAATTTCTGTTCCGATATATTACGGATAGCAAAAACAACAAGGCTTTCTTCGTTAAATTCAAAAGGACTGGCAGTAACAAGGAAATTAAAACCCTGAAGCCCTGACAGGGTTCTTACAGTAAGATTACATTCCTGAATATCTCTGCACTTAAATTTCTGACTGTTAAATATGGCATTAATGGCTCCGCAGTATTTGCAGAATTTTGTAGTGCCACAGCTTTTACTTTTACAGTGGATACAGCTCATAGCCTCTCCAGGTCTTTTCCCGAGAATTTCAGCTTCACTTTCTATTTTTAAAACTTCGAGAAAATTTTTATTTGCCGTTACTATCTGTCTGTATCTGTTCAGTATCATTATAATATCGGTAGTACTGTTCAATAAAACAGGAATAAGAGGATGAGATTTTAATTCACTGTTCAGTTTT
>CALARM010000156.1 GCA_937888925.1 uncultured Synergistia bacterium
GATAAAAGCCCTCATGTGAAAATAAATGCAATTCAACGATTGACCATGATAAAAGATGATAAAGCAGTAGAGATATTTAATGAAATGGTCAACAGTGAAACAGATCCTCTGGTTCAGGCAAGATTAATAGAATGTCTCAGTCAACTCGGTTCAGTTAATAAAGAAAAACTTATGGGTTTCATAGAAACAGGAGACCCTTATGTGAAATCTTCTGCCATAGTTATTCTTTCCGGGAAAAAAGATAAAGATTTAATTCCGAAACTGATAGTTATGCTTGATAATACAGACAAAACAACTATTGCCGGAAAATATGATGACGGGACTGCTACAATTTATGCTGCAAAAGGATCTACGTTACGGTATGTGGCAGTATACGGACTTGAAGAGATTACGGGAAAGAAATTTCATGGGAAAGACAAAAACGATATGGAAGGGACTGTTAAGAAATGGAAGGAATGGTATGAAAAAGAAAAAGCCATTAAATAGCTTTCATATTTATGGTGAATTGACTTTCTCTGGAAGCAGATTTTAATGATTTTGAAGATGCAATTCAGTATTATACTGCTCTGGAAAATAAGATAGATTGTTTGATTACGCGAAATAAGAAAGATTATAAAAAATCCCTTATTATAGTATGCACAGCAGAGGAATATCTACTGAATTTTTATAGAAGATAAACCGGAATAGCCGGAATAATTGGAACAAGTGCCTGTTAACTGGAAGAAGCAGGGACAGTGATTTCTGAATTTAACGGTGAAAGGGCAGAAGATTTTATATAGGGATATGTTGTTATTATCCCCGTCATAATGGTAAGGCAGTCTGAAAAATCTCTCTCTGTCATGGTTTGCGCAAATTCTTCCAGTAAAATCATTATTTCTGTTGCAATAAACGCATTTTCTATAGCAATTTTTCCCATATATTTAAAGAGTTTATCTTTGGCTTTTCTGCATTTATTAACATTAAATAATATACTTCTGAAGAACGGCATAAGAGTTTTTATGTTATCAGGCTCAGGAGAAAGATTTTTTATTATCAGCTCCAGGGCAAATTCCTTTATGTCAGGATGTTCGGTAAATTTTATAAATTCTACATGATATCCTTCTGAAATATATTTACCCAGTATTTTCATGGAGAATTCCTGTACATCTTTATAATTGCTGTCATAGAGTTTCAGCAGTATGTCAGATGTAAATTGATTTACTGAAAAATGCTCTTCCAGCATATTAAAAGCGAATTCTCTGGTAATGTCCCATTTGCTTTCTGCAAGTTCCGTAAGTTCCGTCATGTCTGCAGACCATCTGGATATGGATTTTTTTATCATATCCATTCCCACTTCTCTTATGGACAGTATGTCATGACAGGCAAAGGTTATGAGCATCTGTCCGTCAATACTCAAAGGGTCAATAGATCGTTCTTTAAGCAGATTTCCTCCCAGTTCCTGTACACATGGAGACGGAGCTTTTAACAGTAGAAATATCTGTTCATTACTTAAACATTTCAATTCTTCCGAAAAATCAGACATGAGACCTTTCACTATGACTGTGTGAAGACCTTTTATATATTCTTCTTTTGTGATTACAGACATAAGGATTTTTATATACTCTGATATAAGTTCAGGTGAATCCTTATATAGCGCTATCAGTTCCATTGCAAAACAGTGATTTTCTTCCCACTGTGAAAAGAGGAGATCTATTATAAATTTTTTATCTCCTTTCCAGAAAGAGAGGCTCTTTCGCACCCATTCATGGGCCATAGCTCTTGCAGGCTGAAATTCACAGTTTAAAAAACATTTTACCAGGTTTTTATCGGGATTAAGAGGATTGAAATATGTTTTGAATATGTCCAGAAGTGTGGTACAGATAAAAGGATAGGGCTTTTTAAAGAGCTCTGAAATTTCTTTTTCTGTCAGGTTTTTAAATGTGTCAGGAAATCTGTCTCTTAAAATTTTAACGGCAAAAGAACTTACTTCTCTGCATTCCGATTCCAGAAACAGGTTAAAAGCTGGCAAACTATCTTCTTCCCACAGTTCAGAGAAAGCTTCTTCTCTTTCCGGTGGTTCCGTGTCTGACGGTTTATAGCCTTCAGCACATTTCCAGAGCAGATTATTACAGGTATATCTTTTGCTTTTTTTATGGAGTATATGGTTGAAAGTCCACAGGTGACTGAAACGGTCACAGTTTTTTGTAATGGTATATTGTTTTCTTTCAGCCCAGTTATAACGGTGTGAAACTATTTCCTGTATTTTTCCGGCATCACTGTCTTTGAAATGTTTCAGAAAGAAATAGGCAAAATTGGCATAGACTTCAGGATAATATGTTGCAATATTTCTCAGGTATCTCCAGCATCTTCTCATCATATAAGATTTTGTTTTTTTAGAGAACATGGATATAGTTTTATATTTACCTGTTCGAGGATTATAACCACGGCAGATAGTTCCGGTAATTTCTATCCTGTAAGCCAGAAGTCCGAAAATCTCCATGTCCATTCTGTATTCTGCCTTTTTATATATGGATTTAATGGATTTCCAGCTTTTAGAGAAATCTGTTTCAGCTATGAGTCTGTGGAGGGCTTTTCTTGTTATTACACTGTCAATATCATAGAGTGCTTCAAGTAGATAAGGGTCTTTTTCACACAATTCCATAGATTCTTCTATAAAACGGTCATCTTCTATCAGTTCTTTAAACCGTGCCGGGAATTTGTTCAGAGCATATTCGGTTATCTCATGTACAGTCTCACTGTGACCTGCTTTCCTGAGTGCTTCCTCTGCCATTGTCTTTACCCATGGGATTTCGTCTTTCCTGAGATCCTTAAGGGCTTCTATAACTTTATTTATTCTTTCTTCAGTGATGCCGGGGAATTTCATTCGTGCTTCCGATGAGCCTTCCAGAATTCCTGTAATATGTTCTTCACTGCAGAGCATTCCGAGAGAAAAAGCAACTGCATAGCGTACAAGAGGTTCCCTGTCTTTTGTGGAAATAGTCAGTATATCCAGAATATCATGCAAAAAATATTTCTTTCGTGAGAGATATTTTGCCCCTTTTGCTCTGAAGTCATAATCTTTATGGCTTAAAGCATTGATGAGAAATTCTTTTTTTGCCTGAAAATTTGCAGGACATTTGAACGTATCATTGCTTTTTTTGATTTTTTTTACCGGGCCTGCATTTTTTATGATATCTGTTTTATCCAGAATATTTGATACTTTATTTGCTAAAAAATTAACAGTTTTGTTAAACCATTTATCAAGTCTGTCCATAGTAAACCCTCTTGTATTCAGTTGTTGACTGAAATAATTCTACTTCCTGTTATGAATATCCTTCTCCGTGTTACTATAACACTATATCTGTGAATAAATCCAAAATAATTATTGTAGATAGTCCCCGGGTGATGAGGTAAGAAAACCCGACATCCGGCATCTGACATCCAAAACCTGAGACACTTAATTACCGCACCAGGTAAATTAGTAACCATTTTATCAGCTTCTGCCTGACAGGCT
>CALARM010000157.1 GCA_937888925.1 uncultured Synergistia bacterium
TATGATAATTTCTTCAGTCTCGGCGGAGATTCTATTATGAGTATTCAGGTAGTGACAGGAGCAAATAATGAGGGAATTCCTGTTACGGCATCACAGCTTCTCCGTCATCCGACTATTGCTAAAATATCGGAGGAGATTGAAAAGAAATTATCTCCTCAGACAGAAAAAGGTATGCTGAAAGGGGATGTGCCATTATTACCGGTACAGGAATGGTTCTTTGAACAGGAACTCGAAAATGTTAATCACTTCAGTCAGTCTCTTCTCTTTACTCTTAAACAGTCCGGAGACAGAGAAATCATAGAAAAGGCTCTGAATGTGTTAGTAAATCATCATGACGGATTGAGACTCAGATTCAGATATATAAACGGCAACGGGGGAGAGAGTGAATATATGGTTCGCCACAGCACCGGGACAGACGGTAAATGGATTCAATGGTATGAAAATCCTGAGAAAACATCTGTCTCTGTCGAAACGATAAATCTTTCTTCTCTTTCGGAAGATTCTCTCTATATGTTCATTACAGAAACATGTAATTCCATACAAAATTCTCTCAATATTACAGAAGGGCCCGTCATAAAAGGAGCACTCTTTAAAAACCATAAAGACGGTAAAGACAGGTTCTTTATCGTAATACACCGCCTCTGTACCGATATGGTTTCGTGGAGAATAATCCTTGAAGATTTCTGCAGTATATACAGAAAACTTTCTGATGACGAAACACCTGTATTACCGGATAAAACTGCTTCATACAGAGACTATTCGGAAGGTCTCAGGAAATATGTGTCTGAAGCTGAAAAGCATAGACCTTACTGGCAGGAAGTTTTTAAAAATAAATCTATCTATGGCGCAATAAACCACTTCTGTGAAATAGCTGATTGCAGCACTGTTTCTACTGCTATAAAAAACTATAAAGTTTCTCTTGACAGTTATGATACAGAGCTTTTATTAAAAACTGTTCCTTCTGCTTTTAACACGAAGGTTCCCGATATTTTACTTTCCGCTCTTTTACTTGCATGTAACCGCTCTTTTCGGATATCGGATTTGCTGCTAAATGTGGAAGGAGAAGGAAGAGAGGATTTTATTATAGATGTGTCCCGTACTGCAGGATGGTTTAATACATTTTTTCCTGTTTACCTGAAGAGCCCTTCCCTGACTGATTATGACTCTCTTATAAAATCTGTAAAAGAAACACTGAGGTCTGTACCTGATAATGGACTTTCTTATCAGCTCCTGAAATATTTTTCAGACAGAAAAGAAGATTTCAGAGAAGATTCATTACCGTTACTTACCTTTAATTACATCGGCCGGAGTGTTTTGCCTGAGAATGAATTACTTTCTACTGAAGAATTTTTTGATTGTTCCTCTCTGTCTCATATGAGCAAAAGCCTTCTGGATATTAAATCTTTTGTTTCCGGCAACACTTTATCAGCAGTTTTTTCCGGCAACGGTCATATCCGTTCCGAAGAAAGGCTTAAGGAGTTTGCCCATAATTTCATTGACAGCTTAAAAGAGATAATCTATCATTGTATTAAACCGGGAAGAAAATATTTTACTCCCTCCGACTTTCCCCTTGCCACGGTGCCCCAGTCTTTTCTTGACAGTATAACAGATCCTTCTTCTATTGAAGTCATTTACGGCCTGTCACCTCTTCAGGAAGGTTTTCTCTTTCATGCCATGTCATCTCCTGATGCCGATCATTACTGTACTCAGGCTTCCTGGAGTTATGAAGGAGAACTTCATATAGATGCCCTGAAAGAGGCATGGAATGGTATATTTTCTGCCCACAGTGCTTTCCGAACAGGTTTTGTCTGGGAAAAAGGGGATAAACCATTTCAGATAGTTTACAGACATGTTCCACTTCCGTGGCATACAGTAGATTTAAGAGGAAAAACCGGTGAAGAACAGGAAAGAATAATAGAAGATACAAGGGGAAAAACAAGACACTCCCTGTGTGATCTTAAAAATCCTCCTGTATGCTCTCTGTACCTCTTTATCATGGACACCGGTCATTACAGATTTCTCTGGAGTTATCATCATATCATTCTGGACGGATGGTCCATGCCTTTAATCCTCAGGGAACTGAATAAAAGATATGATAGCATCGTAAATAAAGAAAAGGTGTCTTTCTACCGCCCGGAACCATTTGAATCGTATATAAAATGGCTTTCTTTACAGGATGACGGAGAACTTATCGATTACTGGAAAAATTCTCTTTCAGATTTTTCCGCCCCCACTCCTCTTATGGTAAACAGATCCCGTCTGGAAATACATAAAGCTGTTGAGAATCCCGGAGAATATACATACAGATTACCGGAAAGTTTTCTTGCCGAATGTCAGAAATTTGCCCGTTCTTCCCAGGTAACCCTCAATGCCCTTGTTCAACTGGCGTGGTCTTCCGTACTGTCATGCTACAGCGGTTCTGAAGATATACTGTACGGCACCACCGTGTCAGGAAGACCTCCCGGACTTTCAGGAGTCGAAGAGATGATAGGGCTCTTTATCAATACCATTCCTCTCAGGGTAATTTTAAACCATGACGAAACGGCAATTCATAACCTGAAACATATTCAGGACATCATACAGAATGGCAACAATTTAAGCCATATATCTCTGAGCAAACTTCAGTCCATGAGTTCTATTCCTCCCGGAGAAGCACTTTTTTACAGTATTTTTGTTTTTGAGAATTTTCCATTTTCTCAGGAAATGCTTGGTTTGAAAGATATAAAAATGTACGGTAAATCTACTTATCCTCTGAATGTAGTCATTGTAGCGGAAAAAGAACTGTCCGTAAGTATTTCCTACGACAGAGATTCTTTCGGTGATGATGTAATAGAAAATCTTGCCTGCCATATAGAACATGCTCTGCAATGGATTCTTCGCCATGGTGAAAATTTGTTAAAGGATATAGACATAATTTCTGAAAAAGAGAAAAATCTCATGTTGAAAACCTTCAATGATACTTATTGTGAAGTGCCGAAGGAAAAAACAATTCATGAATTGATAGAATCACAGGTGACATTAAATCCTGAAAGAACAGCCGTTGTTTATAAAGATGATAAACTTACTTATGGCGAATTAAATGAAAAAGCCAATAAACTGGCTCATTTCCTGAGAAAAGAAGGAGTGACCCGTGACAGCAGGGTTGGAATTTTCCTGGATCGTTCATGCCATATGATTGTAAGTATCCTTGCAGTGCTGAAAGCAGGGGGAGCCTTTGTTCCCATAGACCCCCACTATCCGGCAGACAGAATAAATTATATAATCTCTGACAGCGGTTCCCTTATGTTAATCACGGAGCCATCTCTTGCAGATACTCTGAACCTTTCTGTGAAAATTTTAGATGTAACAGATTCTGCAATTTATACAGGAGAGAGTGGAAATCTACCACTTATAAATACATCATACGATCTCGTCTATATGATTTATACATCCGGATCGACGGGACAGCCGAAAGGTGTAATGATAGAACACCATTCTCTTGTAAACTTATGCT
>CALARM010000158.1 GCA_937888925.1 uncultured Synergistia bacterium
GAATTTGATGGCATTACATGTAATATTATGGAGATTTTTATAAAGAGGCTGTTCATCACTTTTACTAAGGGGAAGATTATCTGGAAAATCTCTTTTAAGAATATCGCCTTAATCAAAAGCAAGTTTTTCAAGACTTTCACAGATATTTTCCACAATATCTTTTACAGAAATGGAATTTACAGTCAATTCCACTTTCCCTGCTTCTATTTTTGACAGATCCAGAATATCATTTATCAGTGAGAGAAGGGATTTCCCGTTTCTCTGTATGATTTCAAGATAACTGAACTCTTCTTCTGAGAGTTTCCCCTTTGCCTGCATA
The DNA here is from genome assembly GCA_937888925.1 of uncultured Synergistia bacterium. Next base: position 320 of record CALARM010000158.1, read on the forward strand.
ATAAGAACTCTGGAAAGTCCTATAACAGAATTGAGAGGTGTTCTCAATTCATGACTCATATTGGAGACAAACTCACTTTTTACACGGTTTGCTTCTTCTATCTGACGATTCTGCATTTCCAGTTTCATATTCTGACAGTACAGTTCTTTTGATTGAGACATAAGTTCTTCTGCCTGAGACTGAAGTTCCCTGTTTTTATCCTTTAATTCTTCAGACATATTCTTTATATTTTCGTTTGCCATTAATACAGAAAAACCTGTATTTATAGCAGGCCATATGGAATTGATAATTTCCAGACTCTCTTTTGAAAATTCTGACAGGTTCCCCATAGAAATAAGAGCCATTATCTTTCCATCCGATATAACAGGCATGGAAATAATTTCCCTCATAAGTGCAGTTCCTGCAATTGTTTTGAATGTAAAAACAGTATCTGAAGGTATATTTTTTATATGAGAAATCTTCCCTGTAAGAAAGACTTCTCCGAATTGTCCGTCCGGTCTTTCCATATTAAATGAAGGAAGGTTGTCTTTATCAAGTCCTATAGAAAAGAAGTTTTCATAAGTGTCTCCTCTTTTCAGGTAAAAAACACCTGCCTGTGAAGATGTGATTTCCAGGAGCGTTTTCAAAAGAGCAGAAGCAAATTCTTTTATATTATATGTCTTTAACATTAGTTCTGTCAGTTCTGACAGACTCTTCCTCACATGAATCCTTGCCATCAAATTATCTGCCATATCATTAAAAGATTCTGCCAGAAAACCAAGCTCGTCATCTCTTTTAAATCTATTTCTTGCAGACAGGTCTCCCGTCTGTATCCTTGTTGATACTTCTGTCATTTCCTGTAAGGGTTTACAGAAGGTTTTTGCAATAAAAACAGCTATAAAAAAGACTGCTATGGAAGCAATAATTAAAATTATGATGAAATTTACAAACATATTGTTTATAGGCCTGTAAAGTTCCGCCAGATCCTGTTTTGCCACAAATCCCCACGACAGCTCAGGTATAAATGTATAAGCAGCGAGTACAGGAATACCCCGGTAATCTTCAGACTCTATTATTCCTGTTTTTCCGGCAGCAGCCAGAACTGCCGGAGTCGCTGTTATTTTTAATCTGCATGGACCATCGTCATACCATCTCAGTTTACTTATAGCAATACAATCTTTGTTTACTATAAGGGTTTCCCCTGTTTCGCCGAGTCCTGTTCTGTTAAGAAGCATAGGATATAAAAAACTCTCAAGGTTTAACCTGGCTGAAACAACGGCAATAATCCTTTTATCGGTGAGATTGTAAACAGGTCTTGACATTATCATAGCAGGATTTTTCCTAAATCTTGAAATATAAATATCTTTTATATGGAAGGATTTTTTATTCAGTGCTTCCTTAAAATAATCTTCTTTCGAAAGGTCCATACCTTCAAGATCCCTGTCCGACGATATTTCGATTATGCCATTACGGGCATTTACAACTGATACACTTTCAAAGACATCGTAGTCATCTACATATTGCTTCAACAGTAATCTTATACTTAAAAGTATTTTTTTCTCATTCTCATTAAGATCTTTTTTGTTAAATAATACTTCTGAATTTCTGATTCTATAAATTTCCGATATAGCCTTTGTATTTCCTCTTCGTTCTCCGAGCCAGACACTTAACTCTTCAACCTTCAAATCTCTTATGGCAGTGAGTTTACTGAATGTATTTGTTTTAATATATCTGACTCTCTGAATATATATAACAGCCATAACGGTCCAGAGAAGCAAGAAATTAACACTTAAAAACCAGAATATAAGTTTCATCGAAATAGATCTAAATTTCATATAACCTCCATCCATTAATTTCTAATCCATAATGAGTAACAGCCCCGTTTACTCACTTTACCCACTCAAGCATTCATTTTTACTGCTTCATAGAAACATATTTTCTTACAGAATTCCACTTCTCGTAAATCTTACACAAATTACTATATTGATTAAAACAACCTAAATCGTACAATCTTTCATATTTCCCTAAAACAAGAAAACCCGGTTTTGAAAGAGAATGATATAATTTTGTAATAATTACTTTTTGATATGACTCTTCGAAATATATAAGAACATTTCGGCATAGAACAAGATCAAAACCTGCAAATATGCATTCAGGAGGAACATAACTATTTCTGTCTGTAAGATCATATACGGAATAATTAACCATATCTTTTATCTCATTATTAATTCTATAGTTCGGATCTTCTTTCGTGAAATATTTCTTTACCAGTCCATACCGAATATTTTCGAGACATTCTCCGGAATAAATGCCTTCCTTAGCTTTTTCTATGGATATTTCGTCAATATCTGTAGCAAAAATAGATATATTCCAGTCTTTTATTTCTTCACCCAGTAATTCATTCAATATTATGGCTATAGAATAAGGTTCTTCACCTGATGCACATCCGGCAGACCAGATGCGGAGAAATTTATTCTCTTCTTTTATTTTTTCATATATAAGATAAGGCAGTATTTTTTCTGATATGACGTCAAAGGTAACGGGATCCCTGAAAAATTTACTTACACTGATGGAAAGTCCGTTAATTAAAGAGGTTATTTCATTATGATTTTCCTGTAAGTACGCTATATATTCGCAGTAATCTTTCGTTTTTGTGGTAGAGAGACGTTCATTCAGGCATCTTGTGAGGAAATCTCTGTTATAGCAGGTAATATCAAGATGTCTTTCTTTATTCAGAAAGGAAATAAGATGACCAATATTACCTCCCATACACCCCATCTCCTCTATTTACAATAAACCGTCTACTTCTCTGTTAAGACGTTCAAAAAAATCTACCATTACCCTGTGTCTTTCCAGAGCAATTCTCTTCCCTTCACAAGTGAGCATTTTATCTTTAATTTTATTTAATTTAACGTTAAATTCTCTCCATGCCGTATCATCTTCAGTATAAGGCAAAGTCTTACGGATATCAACATCTTTATTATGTAATTTCGCACCTGTTTCACCGGCGAAAAGAAAAGCCCTTCCTATACCTACGGCACCGATTGAATCAAGCTTATCTGCATCGAATAATATTCTGCCTTCCACAGAAGACGGAATCTTATTGCCTCTGAATCTATGAGTCGCTATGCAGTGAACGATTGCGTCTATTCTTTCAGAAGGTATGTTGTATTTTTTCAGCAATTCTTCCGCCATAGAGGCACCTTTTTCGGCATGACACACGAGTCCCTTCGATTTACTTTCACAATCTCTCCCTATATCATGGAGCAGGGCGGCTACAGACAGAATTTCCATATCTGCTCCTTCTTTTTCACCTATATGGATGGCAAGATTATAAACCCTTTCCGTATGAGACCAGTCATGACTGCCTCTGGCATTTAAGAAAAATTTCTTTGCTTCTTCTTTGATTTGATTGATTAATTCCATAATTAAAAAGTCCCTGTTTTTTAATCGTGACGCGTAACGCGTGACGGGTGGTTCGTGAAGTGTGATGCGTGGTGCGTATTTTCACCGGTACCGGGCGACCACAGGGGGTCGCCCCTACTTTTCACTTTTCCCCACTCACTATTTCAAAAACTTAATCTTATACTGGCTGAATATTTCCCCTCCCAGAACGGAAAAAAGTATGGCCCCCTGTATTATACCTGTCATGGAGCCAGGTAAATTCATTGACATCTGTATCTGATCCCCTCCTACCAGAAGAGCACCGAAGAGAAATGCTACAAGTGTCATTCCTATGGGGTTAAGTCTGGCAAGCCATGCAACAATTATGGCAGTATAGCCGTAGCCGGGAGAAAAACCATGCTGAAGCCTGTGAGTAAGGCCTGATACTTCCGCCATTCCTGCTATACCTGCTATACCTCCTGATAATATCATAATAAGGAGTATATTTTTGATTACATTTATGCCTCCGTAACGGGCAGCTCTTATATTTTCTCCTGTAACCCTTATTTCATAGCCCCATTTGCTTTTATTCATAACCAGATAAATGATGATTATTGAGACTATGGCAAAAATCAGACCGAGATGTATTCTCTTATATAAAAGAGGCAGACAGGCATTATCCGGGAACTGGGCTGTAAGAGGAAAACCTTTGCCTTCAGGATCTTTCCACGGGCCATAGACAAGGTAATCACAGAAATTTATAGCCACATAGTTTAACATAAGGGTAGTTATAATTTCATTTGCTCCTCCGTATGCTTTCAGTAATGCCGGTATAAGCCCCCAGAGGGCACCGAAAAGGAAGCCTGACAGGAACATAAGGAAACGAAGAAGAGGCCCCGGCAGGTCACTCATTGTAAGAGCAATCCATGTAGCTCCTATGGCTCCCATATAAAACTGCCCTTCGGCTCCTATGTTCCAGAGCAACATCCTGAAAGCTACTGCCACACCGAGTCCTATAAGTATAAGAGGAATTGTCTTGACAACTGTTTCGGAAAAAGCATAGTTGCTTCCAAAGGCACCATAAAACATTTCTGAATAAGCTTCCAGAGGATTTACTCCTGCACAGAAAAGAAAAATCGCCCCCAGCAGGAGGCCCGTTATTATCGAACCGGCAGGGACTGCATAAGAAAGCCATTTCGGCCTGGTTATACGTTTTTCAAATGTTAGCTGCATATGTTGACTCTGTTATAAGTTCTTATCGTAACGCGTGATGCGTGATGCGTATTTTCACCGGTATCGGGCGACCACAGGGGGTCGCCCCTACTCTTCACCCTTCACATATAAACTGTAATTTCCCGGAATAATATTTATTCTACATTTAGAAAAAAAATCCTATTACTATATTCAGTTACTTTCAGTTCCTGCCATCATAAGCCCTATAGCTTCTTTATTAAAGGTCTCTCTCTGAAGGATTCCCATTATTTTTCCTTCATATATGACTGCTATTCTGTCACTCAGGCTTATAAGTTCATCTAAATCTTCTGAGACAAGTAAAACGGCGGCACCTCTTTCCCTCTGCTTCAAAATTACTTTATGGACAAACTCCGTAGCACCTATATCAAGACCTCTTGAAGGATATACTGTTATAATGAGTTTCGGGTCTCCTTCCAGTTCTCTTGCAAGGAGTAATTTCTGAAGATTTCCTCCCGAAAGAAGCCTTACAGGAGCTTTTCTGTCCGGTATTTTTATCTCATAATCTGAAATCATCTTTTCCAGAAGACCTTCCATTGCGGTTCTTGAAATAAAAATCCCTTTCCCTACAGGCGGTTTTCTGTAATTTTTTAATATAATATTATCACAGGCATCCAGATTGGGCACAAGTCCGACGCCGAGCCTGTCAGCAGGAACATAACTTACGCCTCTGTCTATGAGCTCTCTTGCATGAGATTTCGTTATATATTCATCTGAGAGCTGAATGTTACCTGACGTGACTTTTCTCAGACCGGACAGCACTTCAGATAATTCACTCTGACCGTTCCCTGCAACTCCGGCAATACCGAGAATTTCGCCGGAATATATGGAAAAAGTCACATCTTTCAGAGCTTCCAGCCCTTTATCATTGAGAGAAGATATATGTTCCACTTTTAATATTTCTTTCTGTTCCTTTACTCCCTGCGGCCTTTCCATAAGTGAAAGCAAATCCCTTCCCACCATCATTTTAGCCAGTTCTTTTTTATCTATGGAAACGGTCTTGACAGTACTGACAAAAGCTCCTCCTCTTAAAATTGTTACCCTGTCAGATATGGCCATGACTTCGTCCAACTTATGACTTATAAATATAATGGAATGACCTTCTTCCGTCATTTTTTTCATAGTTTTAAATAATTCGGCGCTTTCCTGGGGAGTAAGCACTGCAGTAGGTTCATCCATAATTAAAATAGTGGCTCCTCTGTAAAGGACTTTTAATATTTCAACTCTCTGCTGCTCCCCTACCGATAACTGCCATATCTTTGCCTGAGGGTCTACAGGCATTCCGTATTTTTCAGAAAGTGCAGTTATTTCAGAGTTAAATTTTTTCATATCAGGGAAAAATCCCAGGCTCTTATGTCCAAGAACTATATTTTCTGTTACATTATTTGTTTCAACAAGCATAAAATGCTGATGAACCAT
>CALARM010000159.1 GCA_937888925.1 uncultured Synergistia bacterium
AAGGGAACGAAATACCAGTTTTACAGTACTATGCTGATTGGCCATAGTGTATCATACTTATGAGTTCAGATTAAGATTATTATCTGAATTCTCTACAACTTTCCTTATATTATTTTTATGTTCGTTTATATAAAAAGGTTTTATTCCGGATTTTATAAGAGAGGTTAATGGTATATTCTCTTCCGAAGGTTTTTCACCTTTTCTGAGACACTGCGAAACCATATCTTTTAAACCTTCCAGATAATATATATTATCTTTTATAAGGTGGCTGTCGTGTCTTTCACCATGAGATGGTATTACCATTGAAAAATTCATTTCATCAAGATATTTAAGATTTTTTATGTAAATATCTATATGAGTGCCCTGCAGTAAAGGCATGGGGTCTTCTACCATATCACCTGCAAGGAGAATATTTTCCGGCATTACCATTATTACGGAAGAATCTTCCGAATGGCCCGGTAAGTATTTTATTTTTACCGTAGAATCCCTGTCCTGAAATATTAGCTCACTGTCAAAGATAAGATTGGGAGGAGTAATCTCAATATGTTCCTTTACCATTTCTGGATTTTTTTCTGACATGTCTTTTAGAATTGTTTCTCCTTCTGTCATGATTAATTCGAGACATTTACTGTGTGCTATTATGTCACAATTCTTGAAAGCAGAATTTCCCCATATATGATCGAAATGAGAATGGGTATTTACCGCATAGATTCTTTTTTTTGTCTTATAGCAGTAATCCAGAACATCTTTTATAGACAGAGGCCCCATAAAGGTATCTATTACAAATACCCTTGTTTCTGTCTGTAATACAGGCAGATTGAAGCAAAATAGTTCCGGGAAGTGAAAGACAGATAATTCCGACATAAATATCTCCATGTGAAGAGTGAAGGGTGAAGAGTGAAGGGAGAATAAATTCTTACGCTTAACGCTTCACGACTCACTCATTAAAAATAGATTACTCATTAAAAATAGATTACTCATCAAAAATAGATTACTCATCAAAAATAGATTACTCATTAAAAATAGATTACTCATCAAAAATAGATTACCATGATAAAAAAAAATTATAAGTTAACCCGATTACAGGAGGAAATAAATATGCAAATTTCGAATGTTATATTATATATGATAAACAAAAGATACTATTTACTATGAAATTGGCAGATAATTTTATAGAAAGGAGAGAAAGTCAGAGTTAACAGGAGATTTATCTGAACTTTTGGAGGTTATTTATGGATGATATTAAATTAAGAGAAAACTATGAGATAGGTGATATATCAAAATTTAAAAATGATTATCACCTGATATCCTCTGGAAAAGAGGGAGAACAGGAAATCCACACCATATCCTATACGTCTCAGGAAATATCAGACATACTTGAAGACGGAACAATTGAAGTACTAACTACTATAGAAAATATTGAGGTTTTAAAAGGAGGTATTGAGCTTTTAGTTCCAGTAGGAACGAAAGAGAAAATTTTCTTACCTCCCCCTGAAATTGCTCAGAGGTACCCTCAGGAAGATTTAAAGATTGGTTCCACATGGGATAGAGATTTCAATATGTTACTTTCCCCTCAACTTAAGTGGCCGTCAGGAAATACCATACCCATGAAGATACATTACACCCTTGAGGGGTTAGAGGAATTACACAGCACTTTATGTGCGAAGATAAAATTAGATAGCTCTCTTATTATTGATATACCGGGACAGAAAGAAAATACTCAGCAGAGCAGAGATACCAGCGGATACAATTATTTTGGACTGGAAGATGGAAAATTATTGAAATCTACTTCTACTATTACTAATCTGATTACAGCCAGTGGTAATGTTATAATGAAAACTACAGAAGAGCTAATAATAGATCTCATTGATTTCGATTGGAATTAAGTAAAGTCATGTACTTTTAAGGAGGTGTTTTTTTATGGTAATAAATAATATTGATCTTGAAAAACAAGAATTTGTAACTGATCTGGAGAGGAATATATTTTTACTCTCAAAAGAAATGCTTTTGAATTACCGGATTATTCCTGAAGAGACCTCTATTAAAATTGTTTCTGAAACTCAGTCTGAAGCCGAAGAACTTTCAAAAAACTACGAACATGAAACAGTTTTTTTATTTAATGGTCAGGGGATGTACGAAATTCCATGTAAAATAGCTGCCAAAAGTATTCTTACTAAACAGATGAAAGATTATTTTACGCAATATATGTATTATAGAAATTGCGTAGATATAGAGTCTTCTGAAGTTTCTATGCTTAGTTTGTTCCTTTACGATCTTGTTAAAGGCATAAAAGAAAATAAAGAACACTCTGCTGTAACAGGTTATAGCGCAACAATTTCCGGGACAGGAAAAACTAACTGGGCTTTTCAAAGTACATCTTCTCAGGCAACACGCGCTTCTCATAACAGTAGAGATGAAGAAAAATCCAGAGCTGCCAGAGCGCGCTCAGAAATTGCTACCAGAATTGAAAAACCTATGAATACCATAGCAGGGGATAGAGTAGAACTTTCATCTACTGCACAGAGGGAAGTATCGGGACGCAGGGAGGAACCTACTGAACCACATAACAGACTCGATGATAATGTAACCGAACACTCCAGGGATAGGCAGAGTCCGAAAGATGCTCAGAGGCCGGGCGAAACCCGGACGCCGGGAGAAACCCGGAGGCCGGGAGAAACCGGAGAAAGGCACAGAGACGAAGGAGGGAGGAGACTGGGAGGAGATGCACGGGCTGAAGCAGAGAAAGATGAAAGCAGTTTTTTTGATAACCTGGAAAAACTTTCCAGGCAATCGCACACCGGTGCTATGAATACAACCTGCTCTATGAATGCTTCAAATAGCCTTGAAGATGCAGCAGGAAACCTTATATCTGCCGTTGGTACAGTAGGCAGTCATACTACTGAAGGAGCAGTTCTGGGAGCTGTAGCAGGAGCTGGTCTGGCTGCAATAGGCACAGCATGGTGTGGAACAGGCGCCGGAACGACAGTGGCACTTGGTGCAGCGGCTGGTGGTGCAATCGGTGCTGTTGTTGGATTTGCAGATGGTCTATGTCAGTCAATGTACTATTCAGAGGGGAATCGAACGGTATTTATAGATTGGTCTCGACAGTGATAGATTGGTACCGTCATTTAACATAGTTTGATTTTACGAGAAATTGTTTATGAATATACTTTTAGTTCAATCGCCCGGACCTGCGGTTAATTATGTTCCAGTCGGCATTGCTTATTTAAAATCTTTTCTGTCGAAAGAACATAATGTAAAAGTGCTCGACCTCAACAGTTTATATTATCATCATGAACCTTATATCTGGAACAGGTTGAGCACTTTGAGCTTTTATCATAATCGTGAAATGTTTTGCGGACTGGTTGCATCTGTTTTTAGAGGCCAGTCCTGTAACGATTTTCTTCCAAAATTTAGTGGTTATCTTCAAAAATTAGCTGATTATTCTGCCAGAACAATCATGGAACGATATGATGTTGACTTGATTGGTTTCTCAGTACTCGATGTATCAATAATTTCAAGTTTTACAGTAGCCAGCCGGATAAAAGAACTATCACCGGATATACCTGTTATATTAGGCGGGCCTTCATTTTGTAATATTTCTTCTCTTAATATAATTCCCGGATTTAAGGAAATGGATTTCTGGAATGCAGTGGTCTTCGGCGAAGGAGAAGAAACCCTTCGGGAACTGGTTGAAAAATTTGAGAGAGGAGAAATATCAGAAACAAAAGGTGCTCTTGTAAAAAGTAATGGTAAGTTAATATATGGTGGGGAGAGAGACGAAGTTGATATAACTTTTTTACCTTACCCGGACTTTACTGATTTTATGTTCAAATTTTATGCCAATCCTATGACTCTTCCTATTATGTCAAGCAGGGGATGCACAGGTAACTGCACTTTCTGCAGAGAAAAATTATTCTGGAAAAAATACAGAAAAAGAAAGCCGGAGGATGTAGTTTCAGAGATAGAAGAGAGAATAGATAAGTATGGATTTCGTAGTTTTGTATTCTGTGACTCTTTAATAAACGGAGATACTGGTTGGCTTAAAAATTTCTGCGAATTGATTATAGAAAAGAAATTGGATATTATCTGGGATGCAAATGCCAGGATATCTCAGGCAATGAATGGAAAACTCCTTAAACTTCTTAAAAAATCAGGCTGTATACGTTTGAAATATGGTGTTGAAAGCGGTTCTCCTGCTGTTCTTAAAGGAATGAGAAAAAATATTAAAAATAAACTTATTCAGTCTGTTATAAGAAAAACTCATATAGAAGGCATATATCCCCATGCTTATATGATTGCAAATTTTCCAGAGGAAACCTACAGGGATACGCTGGAAACTATTAAATTTTTATATAGAAATGTGAATTATATAGATGGTATTACCATACATTCCTATTATAAAGATATTGAACATATGGAGAATAATGATGAAGATGAAGAACAAACACTGTTAATACCAAATTTATTACAGTTAATAAGTGGTATACACAGAATTTCCCGCCTCAGGAATTTTTATAAAGATTTCTTAAACCTGCTTGTAAATATATATTCTAAAATAGCCACTTTTGATCATTTCATAGATTTAAGTAATTCAGGAATTACAGAAAAAAAACTTGACGAATTAAATAAGAAATCTTTATATGTAAACATATGTCTTGGCAGAACATCGGTGAAATCATATATTGAACATATACGTACAATTGAACCTGAATATCTGGCTCTTTCTTTGAGCTGGAACAATGTGAAGATTTCAGACCTTAAAGAAATTGTTAAAGAGTTAACAGATGAACTTAAAAAGTCAGGCATTAATTATGAGATAATAAAACCGGTTCTTCCATGCCTTTATGGTAAAAAAAGAAAAAGTCCATGCAGTATTTGCTTTCAGTGGGTAAATCTTAAGGGTCTTGAGCTTGAGAAAATGATGGTAAAATATAATAAGAAAAATAAAGAACCTCTTTCTTTTAAAGAATTTCAGAGTAAGTTCTGCCGCTCCAGGATTTCTTCTTATTGTTACAGGTGTAAGGAATTCAGAAATGGTACATGTACCGGTGTCTGTAATAATCATCATTTTACGGAATTGTCCATGAAAATTCCCTGTGAAGATATACCTGCTATAAACAAAGATACTCTGGAAAAATAAGCATCTGCAACAACTCTGACAGGGGCATTTTTAAGTATATCTCTGATAATTACGGAACAGAATGAAACTGATAAAGATGTTAAAATAGAAATTCTTCCTGCTGATTCAATTCAGGTTAATAAAAGGCCAATTTTTCTGGAAGAAATAAAAAAATAAAATCTGACTGCCTTAAACGTCAGATTTTATTTTTCTCATATAAAATAATTTATAAATGGTACAAACTTACCTGAAGCAGTAATTAGAAATGAAGATGAGGCAAGTTACCTTTTTCTACATGAACTTTTCCCTGTAAGAACTCGCCTAATTGTTTTGGATCCTTCATGTCAATCTTATCAACTGGTATGATATTGCTTGCAGGCTGATTTCTCGGATCATGGTCAAATGACCATTGTAAAAACTCCTGTAACTGATGAGGATCTCCCATGTTAATATTATTATCTATTTCTGGAATGCCAGCCTTTACAGGTTCATTCTTAGATGGGAATGTCAGAAAGGAATCAAATTCAATTATATCAGGTATCTTTACAGCAGGCTGTTGAAAATCTTTTTCTACATGAACTTTTCCCTGTAAGAACTCGCCTAATTGTTTTGTATCCCCCATATCAATCTTATCAACTGGTATGATATTGCTTTCAGGCTTGTTTCTCGGATCATGGTCAAATGACCATTGCAAAAACTCCTGTAACTGGTCAGGATCTCCCATATTATTATTCTGTGGACTTGAGTTTCTTGGTGCATGCTTCGATGACCAGGTTAGAAAAGTATCAAAATCACCTGTCTGAGAAGGCGCATTTGTAAACTGATCTAAACCGGTAACAGTAGTTTCATCTGTTTTGAATGTCTTTTGAAGAGGAGCGGTTTTAACTATATTATTTGTAAGAAAAAAATTCTTTGATTCAATAGAAATATTTTTCATAATTTATATCTTCCTTAATGTATAGAATTATTTACTTTTATATTATACATTTAATTAGTATAAAAAAAAGTATTTATTTGTTAATTTTTTGTTAACATTTTGACAGTGACTTATTTATTATAAAAGTATAAATTAATATCTTGTTAATATCAATATAAAATGTTAAAATATTTTTATGACTGATTACAGGAGGGGAACATATGCAAATTTCCACTAATTATAATATAAGAAATAACCATATACCGGTATTAAAAAAAGAATCAACTGATATATCTCAAATAGATAGATTTGAAAAATCACCTGAAACAGGGGATATAACCCCTGTCATGACAGGAAAAACAGATGATATTCCGTGGCGTAAAGATCAGCGTCCTGCAACATATCTCGGCACAACGGAAGATGGAAAAATTCATATAGGTAATGTAAGACTGGGCTTTAAAGAAGCAGTAGAAAAGGAAAAGTGGGAACCTGTATTTAAAGAGGTATCGATAGACCCGTCTAAAGTAAAAGACGTTTATTTTGTCGTAAAACCATTCAGCCCTGAATGGATTGCAGGTCATACTCTGGCATATTTTGAATTTGAAGACGGTCATGGCATGCAAACACCTGACGGAGAAACTCAGAACGGACTGGTTGTTTCTTTTGAAGCAAGGCTTAAAGAAGG
>CALARM010000160.1 GCA_937888925.1 uncultured Synergistia bacterium
ATGAACCGCTTGAATCTGTGGCTATTATCTCACCGCCACATCCCTGGCAGAATTTTGTGCTCTCTCTATGTTGATGGCCGCAGTTTCCACAATATATTATAGGCATAATAAAAACCTCCCGATATGGTTCGTGACGCGTGACGCGTGACGCGTGACGCGAGGTTAGTCTATTAAATTTATAATATTATAACATTTTATATATGCTATAGCAAAGTAAAAATGATAAAAAAGTGATTACTGTTACTATATATTGACTTTCAGATGATAACAGTTTATACTCATAAAAAATCTATAAATTGAGGAGGAAATCTTTATGAATAAATATTCAATGGTACCTTTATTATGTCTTTGTATATTACTATTATCTGTCATTCAATCCCTGGCAGCAGGTGATAATCCTTCAAAAGAATATAAGGATAAGGGAGAGCGTTTTTCTCTGATGCTTCCGTCTGGGTGGAAGGCTTTTGATGACCGCGGCAATGTATATTTTGAACATGATGGTTTTGCATCATTTTATGTAGACGGTTTCCCTGTGGAAAAAAGCGGAACACTTGCCGAACTTGTTTCTCAGGTAGAACCTTATGACTTTAAAAATGAAACAATGGAAATTCACAGCACTATAATTGAAAAGACCGATACAACAGTGGACGGAGTTCCTGCAGTACGTATTATACAGAGATCGGAAGCAAAGGGTATTATTGCAGGAGAACCCTATGTTGAAACAGATATTATTGACGGGTATTTTTTAATAAAGAACAATAATGTTTATATAATCACATTGAACAGTCCTGAAGATACATATAAGAATATAGCTTCTGATTTTGAAAGTGCAGTAAAATCTTTTAAAGCAGGCACTAAACCTTTTGAAGGTAAATCATGTAGCCCATCCGGCGGCTGAAGATAAAAGAAATCCTGAGTTTCAGGATTTTCAGAAGTGAACAGTGAGCAGTGAAAAAATATAAGCTAGAGAGTATAGGAATTTTCATTTAAAACTCCAAACCCGATTATTTGATTATAACTGATAACTGGTCATAACTGTTCACTGTTCACTGATAACTGTTCACTGATAACTGTTCACTGATAACTGATACCCGGAGGTGCAACATTGGATATTCTAATAAAAAACGGCACTATTGTTACAGCCTGTGATATTTACAGAGCAGACATAGGTATAGAAGGAGAAAAAATTGTTCTTATAGGACATAATCTCTCTGAAGATAATGTCAGAATAATAGATGGTGAAGGAAAATATATTTTTCCGGGAGCCATAGATGTCCATACCCATTTTCAACTGCCCATGGCAGGTACAGTAAGTTCTGACGATTTCGAAAACGGAACAAAATCTGCAGCAGCAGGCGGTGTGACTACTGTTATAGATTTTGCAAATCAGGAAAAGGGAAAACACCTGATTGAAGGTGTGGAAGAAAGAAGAAAAGAAGCAGACGGAAGAGTCGCCATAGATTATTCTCTTCATTTATGTATTACAGACTGGCATAAACATATTCTTAAAGAAATAAAGGAAACAGTCGATTATGGTATTCCTTCTTTTAAAATGTTTATGTGTTACAAAAGCAGAGGCCTTATGAGTGACGATGAAGCACTGTTTTCCGCTCTGGAAAGTACCTGTCTTTATGGCTCCATAATTTCTGTCCATGCAGAAAGTCCTGTTGTTCTGGAGATGCTTGTAGACCGTTACGAAAAGGAAAAAGAAAAATACGGATCTTATGCCCATGTTCTGTCACGACCTAATTTTATTGAAGAAGAAGCGATTGTGAGAGCCATAAAATGGGCGGAAGTAACAGGGGGAAGACTTTATATAGTTCATATGTCAACAGGGGAGGGAGCGGATGCGGTAAAAGCTGCCAGAGACAGAGGGATTAAGGTCTTTGCAGAAACCTGTCCTCAATATCTTCTGTTAGATGATGAAGTCTTTAAAAGAGAGAACGGCCACTGGTATGCCACATGCCCTCAGATAAAAAAGAAGAAAGACTGCAACAGGCTCTGGGACGGACTGAACAGAAAAGAGATTGATGTAATAGGAACCGATACATGTACCTTTACTACTGAACAGAAAAATATGTGGCATGGAGATTTTACAAAAATACCTTACGGTCTGCCCGGAGTGGAAACAATGGTTCCTCTTATATACAGTGAAGGTGTGGCAAAAGGCAGAATATCCTTAAATAGATTTGTTTCCATTGTAAGTACAAATCCGGCAAAAATCTTTGGTCTTTATCCTCAGAAAGGAACTCTGGTTCCCGGTGCTGATGCGGATATCATCATATTTGACCCGAAAAAAGAAAGAATAATTCATCCTGAATTACTTCAAACAAACTGTGACTGGTCACCTTACGAAGGTATGACTGTCAAAGGTTACCCTCATATGACCATATGCAGAGGAAAAGTAGTAGCAGAAAATGGAAAATTTATCGGTCAGGCAGGGTATGGAAGATTTTTAAAAAGGAAAGGGGCCGGAAGTTTATAGCGTTTAGCTACTCACTAATCACTACTCACTATTCACTCATTATCTAATAAGTTATGAAAGCATCTATAATTTATCAGGAATAAAAGAGAAAAAAAATGGGTATAATGTAATGAAAATGATTTCCAGAAAGGTTTCTTAAATGGAGAAAATAATATCAATAAAGAATATTGTAAAAATTTACAACAGATTGAATAAAAAACAGACTACAACTGCTTTAAAAGGTGTTTCTTTCGACATAGAAGAAGGTAAAATCTTCGGTTTTTTAGGTCCCAACGGTTCGGGAAAAACAACCATTATAAAAATAATCCTTGGTATTATACCTCAGACTTCAGGGGAAATAACGGTTCTTGGCCGTTCACCTGTGGACAGGGAAAGTAAAAAATATATAGGCTATCTTCCTGAAAGCCTTTATTATCCTGATTTTACAAATCCGGTAAAACTGCTTCAATTTTATGCAGGCCTTTATGATATGGGTAAGAAAGAAACGGCAGAAAGAATAGATTATGTTCTGTATCTCGTAGGTCTCAGTGATAAAAAGAAAACAAAGATAAGGGAGTTTTCCAAAGGCATGGTGCAACGTTTCGGTATAGCACAGGCAATTCTACATAATCCGAAACTCTATATATTCGACGAACCTGCGTCAGGTCTTGATCCTGCAGGACAGCGTCTCGTAAGAGATATTATGATTAAACTGAGAGAGGAAGGAAAAACCATATTTTTCAGCTCCCATCAGCTTTCAGAGGCGGAAATGATTTGTAATGATGTGGCAATAGTGAATAAAGGAGATCTTATATGTTGCTCACCAATTCAGGAATTGCTTACACCGGAAAGTAAAATCAATCTTTCTCAGAGTTATTCTATTATATTTGAATTGCCGGATGGGAAAACTCGTGACGACCTGAAAAAGAATGAGAAATTTAAACAGTTAACATTTGAAGGAGCACCTCATATAAAGGTTATGGCTCATGGAAAAGAAGAAGCAAACAGAATAATTAAATTGCTCTACGATGAAGGAGTCAATATTCTGACGGTAAATATGGAAAAAAGAACTCTGGAAGAAGTATTCCTTGAAAAAGTAGGAGAGACAATCAATGTTAAGTAAAAATTTAATAAAAGTTTTCAATTTTTATTTTTATGAACACTATGAAAGAAAAATAGGTTATATCTTTTTATTTACAAGTTTTGTTTTCCTTATATTAATTATGTCCCTGAGAGTATTTG
>CALARM010000161.1 GCA_937888925.1 uncultured Synergistia bacterium
CTATCATACAGGAAGAAAATACTATAGCTGATAACATTATAACAGTTATTAAACAAAATTTAATTTTCATAGATTCACTCCTTAATTTTTTATCGTAACGCATAACGTGAGGACAGATTGTCCGGGTTTCGATTATTCTCACTTATAATGAAATTATTATATCATTATCATCTCAATTAATGCAATTTCTGTACCTAATAATAAAAAATTTCTGGTAGGAATTAAATTTTTTATATAGAAATTTATATAATACTCGCGTAACGCGTCACGCGTCACGCGTTACGAATAACTAAATTAATCAGGAGGGTAATTCATCATGTGTTCAAAAAAATTACTATCACTACTTATCATCTTATCCATTTCCATAATCTGTATCATTCCGGCTTTTGCGGAAGACTTTAAAATTTCAAATCTAAAATTCGGTTACGGGGCAAAAGACGGGGATGTGAGAAAAATAACGGAAGAAACCACTACTATTAAAGCTCTCGGAAATCATGAAATCCCTGTAAATGATAAGACGGAAAAATCCACTCTTATAGGCATATCTTTCGATTATGAAGGAGCAGTAGAAGGGGCAATACTCAGGATGAAAATGCCCGATACAGGTAATTTTTATAATCATGAAGGTAAAACAGTGGCAGAAAATGTAAATTTTTATGATTACCAGATAAAATTCGATAAAGAAAAAGGTAATTATATAAAAACTATTGCCATGTTATCTTCCGATCCTTACGGGAAATATACCTTTGAAATAATTTGCAAAGATAAGATACTCGGTTCAGTAGAATTTGAGTATGTCGCCCTGGCAAAAGAAGAATTCAGTATTTCCAATTTGAAATTCGGATATGCGTTAAAAGACGGAGATAAGAAAGAAATAACGGAAGAAACTACTGAGATTAAAGCTGTCGGGAACTATGAAACAGAAGTGAACGGGAAAATGGAAAAATCCACTCTCACAGGTATTTCCTTTGACTATAAAGGCGGAGTAGAAGGTGTTATACTCAGAATAAAAATGCCCCAGTCAGGTAAATTTTATAATTATAAAGGTGAAACAGTGGCAGAAAATACTACAACCTATGATTACAGGTTAAAATTCGACACTGAAACAGGTAAATATATAAAAACCATAGCATTTTTACCTTCTGATCCTTACGGAAAATATACCTTTGAAATAATTCATAAAGATAAAGTTCTTGGCACTGTAGAATTCAATTATAAGGAAAAATAATAAGTTCGTCGTAACGCGTGACGTGTGTAACGCGTTACGCGTTACGAAACTTTAATGGATAGCAAATCCGCAGTCAATATTAAGAGTTTGTCCCGTTATGCCTGAGGCATGGTCAGAGGCAAGATATAAAACCATTTCAGCCACTTCATCGGGATTGAGAAGCCTCTTTAAAGGGATAGCCTTTATTGTATTCTTCAGCAAAATATCTTCTTCAGAATTGAACATTTTAGAAAGAACACCTATAGTGCCTTTATGAAACATGTCCGTATCCATGGCACCGGGGCATATAGTGTTAACATTTATACCGGAAGATGCCACTTCTTTTGCAAGAGCTTTAGAGAATCCTATAACTGCAGCTTTTGATGCGGAATAGGCAGTGGCAAGAGGTGCTCCCACATCACCGGAAACAGAGGATATATTTATAATCTTACCTTTTATATTATTTTTGAGCATAATATTTACTGTTTCTCTGGACATAAGAAATGTACCTGTTATATTTACAGATAAAATTCTATTCCATTCTTCCAGTGTTGTATCCGTCATTTTCTTTACAAGTGCAATAGATGCATTGTTAACAAGTATATCTACTTTACCAAAGACAGAGAGGATTTTTTCAAAGATATATTTAACCCTTTCTTCAGAGGAGACATCCCCGGAAATAACAAGAACCTTATCTACATCCTTCCAGGTTTGTTCAAGTAAATCTTTATCTCTGGATATAACAACAACCTGTGCTCCTTCTCTCAGAAACGCTTTTGCCGCTGACAGACCTAGACCTTTTGACGCACCTGTTACAACTGCTACTTTATCTTTAAACATTTTATATAAATAACTCCTTTCTTTTACAGTGATCAGTGATCAGTGAACAGTGAACAGTGAACAGTGATCAGTGAACAGTGAACAGTGAACAGTGAACAGTGAACAGGTACATTTCACTTTTCACTTTTCACTTTTCACGACTCACGACTCACTCTTCACACTTCACTTTTCACCCTTCACGATTCTTCTATTCGATTTTTTCAAGTATAAATCCGTCGAATTAAATCTATAAAAACCTATAAATAGGAGTATCTACTTATAAG
>CALARM010000162.1 GCA_937888925.1 uncultured Synergistia bacterium
CTGAAAAATGGGAAATAAAAAAATGCTGTAAATCCTTGTAACATCCAGGATTCATTCAAATTCCTAAGAAACAAAAGCCCTGTTTCCCCAGAAATACCCAACTATAATTGACTCTCAATTGTAAATTGAGATATAATATATGTCACTACTTCAGTAAGGAATGGAAATTTATTAATAGTCTCTTTCTACGCGTCACGATTTAATATATTTGAGACAGTTATTTAATTGTCATTCCTAATTTATAAAACCGTGAGACAGGAGATACAGGTTCAACAGTCACACGTCACGAAAAGGAGCAGACATGGATTACAAACTTAATATCTTAATGGTATCTTCAGAAATGACCCCTTTTGCAAAAACAGGAGGTCTGGGCGATGTAGTGGGAGCTCTTCCGAAAGCTCTCAAAAACAGAGGACATAATGTCGCTGTAGTGCTTCCGAAATATTCCTTCATTGATGCCGGGAAATATGATATAAACCCATTTCATTATCCCATGTGTGTTCATATGGGTACCAATGAAGAATGGTGCTCCGTTCATCAAACCTCTGTCGATGGAGTTCCGGTATATTTTATAGAACAGAATGACTTTTTCGACAGAGAAGGTCTTTATCATGACAAAAACATGAATGATTATTCCGACAATCCGAGACGTTTCGCCTTTCTTTGCAGTGCAGCCCTTCAGCTCTGTATAGATAAAAATTTCAGCCCCCATATAGTTCATGCAAATGACTGGCAGACTGCTCTTCTCCCTGCCTATCTCAAAACATGGAACTGGAATAATACAGTTCTTGAAAATACGGCTTCTGTCCTCACAATTCACAATCTTGCCTTTCAGGGGGTTTATTCTGCGGCAAATTATAACTATACAGGTCTCGGAGCGGAAAATTTTACACTTGATAAATTCGAATATTACGGAGCAATGAATTATCTTAAAGGGGGCATATATTTTGCCGATATGGTAAATACAGTAAGCCCCACGTACGGAAGAGAAATATGCACTCCTGAACTGGGAAACGGTCTGGACATTGCTCTTCGGGCCAAAGGGGACAGGTTCTGGGGCATATTAAACGGTGCAGACTATGATGTATGGTCCCCTGAATATGACAGATATCTTCCTGCCCACTATTCGGTAGATTATATGGACGGGAAAAGAGAATGTAAAAGAAGATTGCAGCAAATATTCAATCTCAGAGAAGATCCCTATGTTCCGGTTTTCGGCGTAGTAGGAAGATTTTCTTCCCAGAAGGGTTACCACCTGCTCGCACAGATCTTTGAAGAAATGATTAACAGTATGCATATGCAATTTGTAATACTCGGCACAGGAGACAAGGGACTGGAAAATTTCTACAATCAGATGTCCTATAAATACGGAGACAGAGTGGGTGCCTATATTGGTTTCAGTGAAGAACTTGCCCATCTGATTGAAGCAGGAAGCGATTTCTTCATCATGCCAAGTATATTTGAACCATGTGGCCTCAATCAAATTTATTCCCTCCGGTACGGCACTCTTCCCATAGTAAGAGCTACGGGAGGCCTCAATGATACAGTGCAGAATTATGATGAATATACAGGTGAAGGTACAGGATTTAAATTCTGGGATCCTTCCTCTTATTCCCTATATTATACAATAGGCTGGGCAGTGAGCACCTATTATGACAGGCCCTATCATATGGAAAAACTCATAAGAAATGCCATGAACCAGAGGTTCAGCTGGGATATGAGTGCAGCAGAATATGAGTATGCCTATTTGAGAGCACTCACTTAACAGTTATCAGTGAGCAGTTATCAGTGAGCAACAGGAAATAACTACATAATATTTACAGTTTATATCGTGACGCGTGACGCGTGATACGTAACGCGGGGATACTAATTTTTGTAACAATTTACCGGAGTTATTTTCCCTGCAATCCTTACCGGTCACTGATAACTGCTCACCGGTCACTGCTCACCTGTAGTATTATAGTTAATTTCATAACTATCCATAATAATGACCTCGTAATGCGTAATGCGTAATGCGTGATGCGCAGGGATTAAACCCGTCACGCGTTACGCGTTACGCGTCACGATAACTTAAATTCTAATAAGTTCGTCACCCGTCACGATTATAACGCATCACGATTTTACCAATTGACTCAATATGGTCAATAATGTTATAGTAAGGAATATG
>CALARM010000163.1 GCA_937888925.1 uncultured Synergistia bacterium
AGAAATTCAATTGGCTGTTCTATTGTAATAATATGATATTCTTTTTCCTGATTGATTAAATCTATCATTGATGCCAGGGTAGTGCTTTTACCGCATCCGTTACTGCCTGTAACAAGTACAAGACCGCTCTCTTTTCTTGCAAGACTTTTTACGACGTGAGGCAAGTATAATTCATCAGGTACCGGTATTGCCTTTGGAATAACTCTCATAACAAGAGAATTTCCTTTGTTCTGCCTGAATATATTGGCTCTGAATCTTGCCAGGTCAGGCACATCAACACTGAAATCCAGTTCCCATGGGATTTCTCCGTAAAACTGCCCTTTTTGATAGCTTGTAGTCAAACGTTTTATTATTTCATCTACTTCTTCAGCAGTAAGAGGACTGTATTCTGTTTTTTCCAGAACCCCATGAATTCTCATCATAGGCACTTCTCCTGAAGATACATGTAAATCAGAAGCTCCAAGTTCTATTGCATCTGTGAAAAATTTTAATTCTTTTAAAAAATCCATATTTCGTAAACTCCTAAAATCAGGGTACAGAATCACCATATCCCTGTATCTGAACCCTTTAAATAACTATAAAACCAGACATTACGCCATAAAAAATACACATTTATATATTTCTAAATTATACAGGAATTTTATTATTATTACAAGTTCTCACAGACAGTTATTGCTTATAAGTATTGACTGTGTTATAATGCAGAGGAGAAGTGAAGTATTGCTCACAAGGAGGATTTTCTTTTATGTTACAACTGTTATCTTTCATTACGATGCCTGGCCCTACGGAATGGCTTATAATACTTGTCATAGCCCTGATAATTTTTGGGCCGGGGAAATTACCGGAAGTAGGAAAAGGCATAGGCAAAGCTCTGAGTGAATTCAAAAAAGCATCAAACGGAGTAAAAGAAGAGATTTCTGTTACTCAGGAAAAAAACATCTGATTTACTGATTTACCTCTGACGGGTTTAATCCCTGCGCGTCACGCATCACGATATTGTTATCTATGAATAGTTATGAAACTAACTATAATTACCTGTACTCACTTTTATATATTATCTTCCCATTACATTACTTTACTATTGTAAAATTCATCAAAATATTTTATAATAATGATAAGTTATAATGAATTTTTTCATATATACTGAGAATGATTATTTTTACCTGCAGATTTTATTTTAAAGGGGAAATGTTCTATGTTTTTTCCTGTTACAGAAGAAATATTTGAATTTATAACGGATCAATTAAGTGATTTTATTATTATCACAGATCTTGAAAGTAAGATAATAACAGTAAACAAAACGCTTCTGGATTTATTGCCATGGAGCAGAGAAGATCTGATTGGTAAACCTCTCAGTATTATATTCGGAAAAGATGAAGATGTATTTCAAACAATGAAATTTAACAGGCCACAGCTGGTGTCTATAGCTTCTCATAATCAGAAAATACCGGCTCAATTTTCTTCTTCTATAATGTTTGACAGAGACGATAATGCCAGAGGTATTCTCGTAGTAGGAAAGGATATGAGAGAAACCAGCAAACTCACTTCCAATATAGACAGGCTTAGAAAAAGTATAAAACAACATACGGAAGAAACAAAAACAAAGATTTCTCTTCTGTCAGATGCTCTTGCAAGTGTAGGGGAAAGTGTTTTAATTACAGATGTATCCCAGAGAATAATCTTTTACAATAAAATGGCAGAAGAAACTTTCGGATTCAGGGCAATGGAATTGATGGGAAAAAGTCCGGAAATTCTCTATGAAACTTCAGATAGTAACAGCTTTAAAGGTAACTGGCATGGTGAAGTTATGGCGGTAAAAAAAACGGGGGAGAAATTTCCTGCTCTTCTTACTACATCTACTGTAACTAATAAAAATGGTATTACCACCGGTATTATAGGAGTTCTCCGTGATATAAGTGAAATAAGAGCGCTTGTAGAAAAACTCGAAGAAGCAGGTATAACTCTGGAAAAAAGAGTTCAATTAAGAACAGAAGAACTTGAAAAATCTAAAATTCTATGGGAAAAAACCTTTGATTCAATAGAAGACATGGTTTCCATACATAATACTGATGATAAAATATTAAGGGTAAATAAAGCAATTACAAAAAAATTTAATAAAACTCATTCTGAACTTGAAGGTAAAGACTGCTGTTCACTTTTTGACCGGGAAGAACTATTTCCATGTTATGAAGTTAAAAAATTAAAGAAAAGTGTTCAAAAGGAAATAAAAAGTGAAAAACTTGGTGGAACTTTTGTCATATCCGCATCTCCAATGTTTAACGAACATGGTGAAGTAGAAGGTATTATTCATATAGCAACTGATGTAACAAAAAGAAAAACCCTTGAAGAACAACTGATGCAATCTTCAAAAATGGCTGCAATAGGAACACTGGTGGCAGGAATTGCCCATGAACTGAACAATCCTTTAACGATTATTATGGGTTACTGTTATATGCTTTTAAATGACCCGTCTCTGGGAAATGAGTTTAAAGAGAGACTTAAAAAAGTCCAGGAACAATCCAACAGGGCAAAGAAAATAATTTATAATCTTTCTGTCTTTGGAAGAAGCCATAAATTAGAAAAGAGAAATGTAGATCTTCTGGAGTTAATAGAAAAGACTCTGGAATTGAGAAATTATGATCTGGAAAGAAAAGATATAGAAATTATAAGAAATTTTGAGGAAAATCTCCCATTTGTCTATGTCGATGAAAATCAGATACAACAGGTGATTTTAAATATAATAAACAATGCCGTAGATGCTATTTTGAGTTTTAAAGATGAAGGTACTATAGAAATAAACGTTACCAGAGACAATGATAAAATAAATTTAATCTTTTCAGATGACGGCGCCGGTATTGCTCCAGGACACATAAGTAAAATCTTTGATCCTTTTTATACAACTAAAGAAGTCGGTAAAGGTACAGGCCTGGGTTTGAGCATATCCTATGGTATTATTAAAGAACATAACGGAGATATAAGTGTAAAAAGTGAGTGCGGGAAAGGCACTAACTTTACGATCACTTTGCCTGTCTCCAGATTAACGGAGATAGAAGAAAAAGAAGATGTAATATCAGAGTTAAAAGGAAACTCTCCCTCAGGGTCTATACTTGTAGTAGATGATGAAGCATTGATAGTAGATGTAATAATTTCTTCTCTCAAAAAACATGGCTATACGGTAAAAGGTGCTTTAGACGGGAAAAAGGCTATAGAACTGATTAAAGAAATGGATTTTGATGTAGTTATATCTGATTACAGGATGCCAAATCTGAGCGGAGAAAAACTCTACAGCACATTACTCGAAATTAAACCATCACTTTTAAAGAAATTAATCTATATTACAGGTGAAATTGTAGATGAGACAAACCTGGCTTTTATAAAGGAAAACGAACTACCTGTATTACAGAAACCTTTTGATATAAATAAATTAATTGAAATAGTCAGTGATTTAATTCCTGATGTTCAGGACGTGATGCGTAATGCGTGATGCGTAATGCGTATTTCAGGGCGTTTAATAAAACTCCCCTGATCATTTTTCACTGTTCACCCTTCTCATATAAATCCAATCTGCCTATCGTAGCGTCCACGAAATTTCATAATCCCTGTCATAATTTTTCAAATAAAAAACAGGATTCCCCATTGTTTTTACCGAAATTAAGAAGTCAAGATCCGGTAATCAGATAAATTAAATTGCTTCCTCCCGTGACGCGTCACGATAACAAACAGAACAGGCGGTAAGATATTGACGGAATTTTCACAGAACAAACCTCTGGCAGATGGAACAATACTGGAAAATAGATATAAAATCATATCACTTATAAAATCCGGTGGTATGGGAGCAGTTTATAGAGCTTCAGATGAAAAGCTGGACTGTATCTGTGCAATAAAAGAGCTTATCCCACCTTTTGGCGCCGGTAAAATCCAGGAGCAATCTGCTTTATGGTTTCAGAGGGAAGCAAAATTGCTTGCCAGACTCGACCATCCCAATCTTCCGAAAGTATTTGATTATTTTTTGAACAGTGACCGTTATTATCTTGTAATGACCTTTATTGACGGTGAAGATCTGGAAAACAAATTAAAAATGGAAGGTAATCCGGGATTTCCTGAAGAGAAAGTCATAGAATGGTCTACAGAAATTCTTAATTTACTCTGTTATCTTCACAATCAAAATCCTCCTGTCATATACAGGGATATAAAACCGGCAAATATTATGCTTCATAATGACGGAAGAATAATGCTCATAGATTTCGGCATAGCAAGGGTAATTTCTCAGAATGATACAGGGAAAACCGCCATAGGTACAGGCGGATTTGCTCCGGTAGAACAGTGCAGAGGTAAAGCAGAAGCAAGATCCGACATATACAGTCTGGGTGGCACAATGCACTGTCTTCTTACAGGAATTGAGCCACTGCCTTTTAAATTTGAACCGGTAAGAGACCTGGTTCCCTCCGTATCGCCAGATTTAGAAAAAATCATTATAAAAACCTTAAAAGATAATTTAAATGAAAGGTTTTCTACTGCCGGAGAAATGCTCCTGGCCATAGAGAAGATTTCTAAAAAGCATAAAAAAAAGAAAAGGGAAGATAAACAATTACCGGGGATTTATAAAAAAGAAAAATTGGTAAAAAAATCCGGTCAAGATATAATAGACAGAATCGTCTATGAAGATGAAGATGTTATCCTGACAGGGACTCAGTTGATTATTCAGGAAAATGAATATAATCTATGTGAAATAGATTCAGTTAAAGTAAAAAGAGAAATGGACAGAAGATATTTGATAACAAATGGTTGTATAGCATTTGCAATGTTTATAAGTATCTTTTTTCTTCTGGAAGCTATTATTGCTACGGAAGCAGGTTTATTCATACTGATTTTCATAGGAATTTTATATGTAATTTTACTTATAATGGTAAGAGATTACAATTATATTCTTCTTATAATTAAAGGCTCCGATGAGATAAAAGCCTTTATGTCCAAAGACAGAAAATACATGGACAATCTTTTAGATAAGATAAATGAGGTTCTAAAATAAATTATGGTTATAGCAATTATAATTATAGCTGTATTCTTTATCATGGCTGCGCTGATGTATACCAATAAGATCTCCGCACTTATAGCACTGCCTGTTATGGCATTTATTATTTCAGTCGTTTCCATGATTCCTTTTGCGGAAATTTTTCAATTAATATTAAGTAAAAATTCTGTTCCTCTGGCTATGATAACAGAACCGGTAAAGAACATTATAAAACTGGTTCTGGATGAAGGTACATGGAAACTGTCCGGTACTATAATGACAGTGCTTTTCGGTTCCATGCTCGGTCAGTTAATAGACAAAACAGGTATAGCCAGAAATCTTATAAAAAAGACTGCAGAACTTGCAGGAGACAGGCCTCTTGTAATAGCAATAGCTCTCGTATTTGTCACAGGTCTGCTCTTTACTGTACTCGGAGGTCTCGGTGCCATTATCATGGTAGCCACCATAGTATTTCCCATTATGTTATCCATAGGCATAACGCCAATGACGGCAGGATGTATATTTCTTCTGTCTATTTCGCTGGGCGGAGTGTTTAATTTCGTAAACTGGCAGCTTTATATAGATGTACTCAAACTTCAAAAAGAAGAAATAATAAATTTTGCATGTCCTTTCGGAATATTATTCTTTATCTCCATAGTTATTTTCATATTAATGGAATTTAAAAAAGACGGGATAAAAATGGAATTTATCAGGAAACGTAAAATGCCTCAGAGTGCCTTCAAAAGGGATATTGATGTAGAAGCACTCCAGAAAGAGGCATGGCAGAAAAAAGGCGTAAAAGAAATACCTGTTATTCCTGCTAAAGATTACGAACCGCCCTGGTATGCCCTGATTACCCCCCTGGTACCTCTTGTTCTGGTCTTTGGTTCTGCCGTAATAAGCAGAATAGAAAACGTAAATCCCCCTTATATATTCCCTATAATACCGGCTCTTATGGCAGGCATGATCTACTGTATTATTACAACAATCCATAAAGGGAGAAACTCGATTCAAATCTTTACCAGATCCATTTTTGAAGGCATAGCAAATGTAGCTCCTGCTGTGGCTCTTATGATAGGCATTGGTATGCTTCTGAATTCAGTAATGCATGACAGCGTAAAATCTGTTATGACCCCTCTTATAACGGCAGTTATGCCTTCAGGTGCTGCAGGTTATATTCTGTTTTTCACCATATGTGCTCCTCTTGCGTTATACAGAGGCCCCCTTAACCTGTGGGGTCTTGGAAGCGGTCTTATGGCATTAATGGTTTCTACCGGATCCATTCCCGGTGCTGCCATTATGGGTGCTATTTTCTCAGTAGGTATGATTCAGGGTGTATGTGATCCTACAAATACCCATAATGTATGGATAGCAAATTATCTGGCACTGGATACTCAGAAGATATTAAGAAAGACT
>CALARM010000164.1 GCA_937888925.1 uncultured Synergistia bacterium
CATCTCCCACGACAGATGTATAAGCTCCCAGGCCAAGTATTCTGGCTCCTAAATCTTCGGCAATATGTCCTGTTTCTATTATTTTCTGATATACTTTTTCTCTGGGAAGGGAAAGAAACTGTGCAGGGAAGAGGGGACATGTGAGAAACCATCCTTCTGCTTCCACTCCTGTCTCTGATTTTATGCCGGTAATATGGGATGCTTCATAGGGAGGCATCCATTCAAGCATTTTTTCAATAAGTTCCATTCTTTTATTTGCTGCTTTTGGTTCCACACGTATTACATCCTGAATATCTATAGGATGTATGATGAATGCAAAATTTTCCACTAAATCTGTCCTTCTTCAATTGCTTTTTTCATTCCTTCAAGCATCATAAGAGAATTTTCTCTTACTTTCACTATTAAAGTGGGGCCGATAAGTTCCTCCAGGGCAGGGATGCCGAAATCAAAATCAACTCCCAGTATAACTTCCGTTCCTTCCGGTACATGCTTAAATAGCCACTTACCTTCAAATTTGTCCAGATCTCCTTCTATGAGCTTATAGGTAATACTCAGACCTTCCGGGTCAAAATAATCTATTTCTTTCCAGTATATAGGTGTGCCGTCAACATTAGTTTCCCAGTCAGTAATAGTTTGATTTTCTTTTCTTTCTATTACAGTGACAGAAGAAACATCTCTCATGTAATCAGGATATTTCTCCATATTGCATGCCAGCTTATATACTGTTTCAGGGCGGGACTTTATAATTATTGATGTTTCAACGTAAGGCAAAATTCAGACCTTTTCAGGTATTCACCTCCTGAATGTTTAGATGCGTGATGCGTGATACTATAATCGTGACGCGTAACACGTCACACGGGTGATTTCGTGATGCGTGATGCGTAATGCGTGACGCGTGACGGGTGGTTTCATAATACATAACGCGTGATGCGTGTTTTATCGGTACCGGGCGACCACAGGGTGTCATCCCTACTCTTCACTTTCCACTCTTCACTCTTCACCCTTCACTCTTCACTTTTCACTCTTTACGACTCACTATATCGAAAGTGTTTTTTTCGCTTCCTTTATAGCTTCTTCCAATATAATTACGACTTTATCTATTTCTTCCTCTGTTATAATAAGAGGAGGTTCAAACCTTATAACTTTTGGCTTATTCAATGTATATCCTGCCGTAACTCCTCTTTTTACCAGTGCAGGTATAAGTGCTCCTCCGATACCTTCTTTTGTCAGTTCTACTCCTATGAGTAATCCTTTACCTCTTACAGAATCTATTACTTCGGGATATATATATTTAAGTGCCAGGAGTTTATTTAAGAGGTATTCTCCTGTTACTGCCGCTTTTTCCGGTAATCTGTCTCTTTTAAGTATTTCTATTGTTTTTATAGCTGCAATACATGCCAGAGGGCTTCCTCCGAAGGTTGATGTATGGATAAGGGGATCCCTTTTAAAGCAATTCCATACATGAGGTTTTGCAATGAAAGCACCTATGGGAATTACTCCTCCTCCGAGAGCTTTGGCTACGGTTATTATGTCAGGCACAACTCCGTAATGGTCCACTGCAAACATTTTTCCTGTCCTTCCCAGGCCTGTTTGGACTTCATCTGCTATAAGGAGAATATTTCTTTCTGTACATATCTTTCGTATATAAGGCCAGTAATCATCAGGCGGTACTATAATACCTCCTTCTCCCTGTATGGGTTCCAGGATAAGTGCTGCAGTATGTTCATTTATAGTTTTCTCTAAAGCTTCCGTATCACCGAAGGGGATATAGACAAGTGGTTTATCTTCTTTCTTCAGCCCTGTTTCCCCTGTAACGCCCATACCATGAAAAGCATTTATAGCTGATATTATCTGAGTTTTTCCCGTAGCAAGTCTGGCAATTTTCAGAGCACCTTCAACTGCTTCTGCACCGCTGTTACATAAGAAGGAAAAGGTAAGATCGCCGGGAGTAATTTCTGCCAGTAATCTGCAAAGCTCTCCCAGTGGTCTGGAAAAGAACAGTTTTGATGACATAGCCATTTTATCCAGTTGCTCTTTAACAGCTTCAATAACTTCAGGATGTCTGTGGCCAAGAGAAAATACACCGTAACCTCCTGCACAGTCTATATAAGATTTCCCGTCTATATCTCTTATATAAACTCCTTCAGCAGTCCATTCAACGGAATTATAACCGGCAAATTTATAAAGCCTTGCAAGAGAAGGGTTGTGAAAATGCTGATAGTGTTTAATTGTTTCATTAATAATTTCTTTAGAATTCATTATAAACTCCTGTTTTTCGATTTTTCGACAGAGTGTTCTCTTTTCCTTCTCTAATACTGATAACTTATAATATGGCACAACTGTCACATTCAGAGTGATAGTCTAAATACTCATTTATTAATTGAATAAGTGAGTCGTAATTATCTGTATGAAATATGTGTTCCCTTAACCTGGTTGCTCCTCTGAGACCTTTGATATACCATGCAAGATGTTTTCTTATGTGTTTAAATCCTGTAATTTCTCCTCTGTATTCTATAAGTAAAGAGGCATGTTTTAATGCAATATTCATTCTCTCTCTTACAGAAGGCGGAGAAGGTAAATCTTTACCTTTCAGTCCTGCTATTACTGAAGAAAATATCCATGGATTACCCATAGACGCTCTACCTATCATAATACCGTCACAACCTGTTCTAGAGATAATATTTCTTGCATCGTCATAGTTTTTAATGTCTCCGTTACCTATTACGGGAATGGAAAGATTGCTTTTCAGTAATTTTATTATTTCCCAGTCTGCTTTTCCGCTGAAATGCTGCTGCGGAGTTCTGCCATGAATGGTTATGGCACTTACTCCTTCTTCCTGTGCCATTCTGGCAAAATTCAGAGTTTCTTCATAATCTCCTGACCAGGCTTTTCTCATTTTTAGAGTAACAGGGATTTTTACACTTTTTACAACAGAATTGATAATTTCTCTTGCCCTGGGCAGGTCTCTCAGGAGGTCTGCACCTTCCCGATTCTGAATGACTTTCCTTACGGAGCATCCTGCATTTATGTCTACCATCTCAGCACCTGATGCTTCAACGATTTTTGCCGCTTCTGCCATTATGTCAGCCCGCCATCCTACAAGTTGAATATTTATCGGTCTTTCAGATTCTGAAAAGGCGAGCATGTCTTTTGTTTTACTGCTCTGATATACAAGAGCCATACTGCTTAGCATTTCTGAGTATATAAGACCACAGTCGAAGGTTCTGACTATTTCTCTGTATGCTCTATCACTTATCCCTGCAAGAGGTGCAGCTATGACAGGATTTTTTAGAAAGATATTTCCAATGTTCAATAAAAATCAACCTTTTTTTTAAAAGGAATTATAATGGAAATTTTTACATGAGTCAAGAGAACT
>CALARM010000165.1 GCA_937888925.1 uncultured Synergistia bacterium
TTTTCAATAAGAGATTTGAGCCAGTATTTCACCCCCTCTTACAGGCTCTTTTTTATGATAAAGTATATTACATTTTTCCCTTTTTTTAGTCTAATGTTCAATGTCTTATATAATAATCCTTCCTGCGTATAAATTATAAATTCTTTATAATGACCATTACTTAAAATAATAACGTTCCAATAAAGAGACGCGATTTTTTTAGTTATAACCTCTCCCGGCCCCTGCTTTCTCTGCCTCTTTACATGTTCCGGGCTCTTATCTTCTTTTTAAAAATTCCCGGCTCTGTTTCAGACCTGTCCTCCTTCCTTTCTTTATTCAACATTATAATTACTGACGTGAGTATAAGCATGTAATAAAGCTATTACTCCCGTCACGTGTTATGCGTTACCCGTCACGAAAACAGATGTGTATCATTTATGCTCACCAGAATAATCTGTATAAGGAATTATATTATGAAATTATGAAGAAGTTATGAAGAACTTTAGAATTCCATGTGTGTTTTTTTGAGAAATATTTTTCGTAATTCTGTTAACTTTATAAAAGATTTATTTATGCCGGCACTCCCGGCGTATGTTCGAGTCTCTGGGATGTGTCCGATGCTTCAACAAAGGTAAAGAACTGACACGATAAATTTATAGAAAACTATAAAAAACTATACATAGTTTTTTATTTCATAATAAAATAGTGGTTGACAATTTCATTACAGGGTAAATTCCACCCTTCATAACAGTTCCAGTAAATCCTGTCTTTCCGTTTAAATAAACCCGTTGTGCCTGTTATTGCTTTAATGTCATATGCTCCGGCAAGGTCCAGCAGCTTCCTCAATATCTGAAGTCTTCTGAATTTAAGAGGATATAATCTATGGCCGAACATCTCTGATAATCTGTCTTCTCTTCCGGGGCAACTTTCGGGGATATAGACTGCCGTACATCCTTCGAGTTTATATTCTGGACATGCCAGTAAGAGAGCCAGTGCCATAGCATCATCAATATCCGTTCCTATATCAGATACATACATATAAATAATAACATACTACAAGTATATACCGGCCCGGCTGCATCCCGTAGAAAGGAATATTTACCGACGGATATTTCCTGTCTATGAGGAATGAAAAAATTACGAATCCTGCTGCGAAAAAGACCGTTACTGT
Source organism: uncultured Synergistia bacterium (assembly GCA_937888925.1). The sequence goes on from CALARM010000165.1 coordinate 1,151, forward strand.
TGTAATAAGAGTTGCAGAAGACAGTATCCTGGCCAGGCGGTCGTAAATGCAATTGACACCTAATATTACAATCATAATTATTATGAGAATATAAGGGAAACTCTGATAGGGCATTTCATTTAAAAGGGTTTCTCTGATAGGTTTTATAATATAATAACCTGTCATGAGAGTGAAAAGCCATAAAAAAGCAAGTAATGTAATGATTCTTTCTCTATTTTTATAAATGTTCATTAAATCTCTTCTCTATTATTTCAGTAAATTCTATCAGTGATTCTCCTGCTTTTACGGTAATGAGTCCGTCGGTTTTAAATTTATTTACCTTTTCCATATGTTTTTCCCATAGTTCTTTTATCGATGAAGCTGAAGGTAAAGTCATTGTAAAGATTTTTGTGTTACTTCTGTCATATGTGACTGCAGTTGTAGTCGTAATTCCTGTGCCGTCTTCGAAAAATGTAAAGAATTCTGCCTCCGTATTTCCGAATATTGATACATAGAGAGTAGCCAGGACATTTTCTTTCGGATAAACATAGGCTCTCATGACTATATTACTGAAATCAGTGCATACTATATTCCCCAGATATTTCAGTCCCAGTGACTCGAAATCCTTTACCTTTTCATTGATATTTTTTTCATTTTCTTCATCATACTTAAAAGTCTCTACGGAAAAATAATATCTCCCATTACCTTCCAGCACGAGACCTGTTACTTTTTCATCATCTATATCTATCCCGTTCCAGTATCTCAGTGAAATATCCTCTTTCTTTTCTTCATTAAAGTGCTGACCTGGAAGTAAATCAGGCTTTCCCGTATATTTTAATTCATAATGAAATGTCCGGCCGTTATAAACCGCCATCTTTGTTCCTTCAGGAACATCTCCTATTATACGTATAAAGAGAGATGTCATCACAGACGTTCTTGAGAAGAATATAAGGGAATTATTTTCCACCCATACTTCTCCGTAATTTTCCACAAGTCCTTTCCCTTTTAAATCCCTGAGGAGAGTCCTCGTATAATCTTCATCGAAAAAAGGATATGTTATAACTATGGAGATTATCCTGTCACCTTTTATCATATCAGGAAAATCTTTTAAGATTTCCGCAGGATGGTTTATAATTTTTTCTTTCGGAAGATTTTGCAGGAATTTCAGACAGGTTTCCCTTTCTGTTCCGCAGGAAGAACTGCCTCTGTAAGCACCTTCTTCCCATTTGCCCGGTTCAATAAGACATGGCAGGCCCAGGGAAGAAAAGATTTCACGAATATTTAATTCTTTTGAAGCTTTTTTCAGAAGTTCTTCGTTTATTTCCCTGCCTTCAGAGGGAATTATGTTGCCATCTTTAAAACAGGTTATTCTGTAAGTGCCGTCTGCTTCTCCTCTCACTGTCATACCTGTCGAATCTTCTTTTAAAAACCATTTTTTCGATTCTTCAGACATGTCTGCTTTTAAAAGAGGAGTGTCAATAAAAAGCTCTGCAGTTTCCGGATTTTTTGAAGTGGAATCCTCTTCATAAGATACTATGCCGAAGGTTTTTCTGAATTTTTTCTGAAGTTCCCACGGGTATATAACCAGTAAAAATCCTGCTTTATGGCAGTATTCGGAAAAAGAATACATGCTCTCTACATATGCGTGTCCGTTGGCGCTTTCTGTTTCTCTTCCTGCAGTAACCCAGAAGATATTATCTCTGTAAAGATGAACCGGATAATGGCAGAGCAATCGTCCGAAAGAAGCGCTCAGGCCTGTTCCTTTTTTGTCTTTACCTGTGGTCAGTCGTGTAACTGACTCACAGTCTGTAATATCCCGGTAAAAAGAAGCGGCTCTGTATCTTTCTTTCCATTGGAGACTGTCAGGTCTGCCCAGGATTTCCGACAGGGCATATCCTGCAAATGATATAAGCCTTCCTGTTTCTCCCGCCTTTTTTGCCGGTTTAGTCCTGATTTTTGCCCTGTCATCCAGACAGGAAATTTCTTCATTGAGTTTTTTTATTGATTTTACGGATACTTCTTTACCCTGAAGAAGGGATGTCACAGTTTCTTCAAAGATTTTCCACAGTTCTTTTTTATCTTTTCCTTCGAAGTCTTTTGCACCTTCTATACCGAAAGAAGCAAACCATGATTTTATGCTTATTTCTTTTCCCGTATATTCTTTATAAAGTGCTTCAAAATCAGGACAGATGGAGCTTTCCTGGAAGAACTCTTTAAAAGAGTCAAATAATCCTTCAGGACGTTTAAGACCTGAAGGAACGGTCAGCCTCAGGTTTAACTCTTTTATGACGGGACTTCCTTTCTCGAAAGATTTTACTGCCATAACATGCACTGCATGTCCGTAAGTCCATAGAACAATGTAATCGCCGGGATAAAAAGAAGGAATTTTCATGAACCTTTCCAGTTCATCGCCGCAGAATTCCCCGAAGCTGAATTCGTTTACATCTCCTCTGTTACATATATAGAAGAGTCTGTTTCCTTTTCTTTTTTCACAGTAACCGCTTCTGTAAGATAAGAGTCTCGATATTTTCCTCTCCCATTTCAAATAATTAAATCTGTCCTTTTCCGGTGGTAAAGTATGAGGAGCCAGTAAAAAAGCTGCTGTTGACATTACATTTCTCCTTTTCTTTTCACTTTTCACTTTTCACTTTTCACTCTAATTAATAATAAATTATAAATAAATAGTAATAAAAATACAACGTATTATTAAATACTATCTAAAAAAATTCATCCGGTCTGGAGCAGATAGGTTTTCTGTTATAGAGGAATTTATGTGGAATAAAAAGAATAACAGGAGAAATAATATTTTAAAGTCTATAAAAGACAGAATTACGACAGAGAATAATGAAAGACAGGAGAAATTATGTTTCAGAAAAGTTCAAAATATTATGATATGATTTACTCTTTTAAAGATTATAAAAAGGAAGCAGAGGTTATAAAAAATACCATTGAAAAATATAAACCCGGTTGTAGAACAATTCTGGACGTGGCATGCGGAACGGGAGAACATATAAAATATTTGAAGGGCTATGACATTGACGGCCTGGATGTAAACGGTGAATTTATAGATATTGTAAAGAAAAAGAACTGTGAAGGCAATTATTTTCTCTGTGATATGAAGGATTTCCATATCGGTAAAAAATACGATGTAATTATGTGTCTTTTCAGTTCCATAGGTTATGTCCTTACGATTGAAAATGTGATAAAAACCTTTGTCTGTTTCAGGGAACATCTCAATGACGGTGGTATAGTTATGGTTGAACCCTGGTTTACCCCTGATACATGGCATACGGGAAAAATACATATGGCTACAGTGGAACGGGAAGATTTAAAGATATGCAGAATGAATATTTCAGAGACTTATGATAGAGTTTCTGTCTTTACCCTTCATTATCTTGTAGGGTCAAAAGACGGAATAGAGTATTTCACCGAAAGACATGAAGCGGGACTGTTCACCGTTGAAGAAATGAAACAGGCTTTTTCCTCATCGGGCCTTCATGCGGAATATCAGGAACAGGGTATTTCCAGCAGAGGACTTTATATAGCAACTAGTTTTTAAAAAGGATAAATTTTTATGGCACTCAATCCTGGAACGATAATAAAAGGATATGAAATAAAGGAAACCATAGGCACCGGGGCCATGAGCACCGTCTATCTGGCAAAGAGGAAAAACCGTTCCTATGCCGTAAAAGAATTAAGAACAGATTTTTCCTCTTCTGAAGAAGAAAAAATCCTCATCAATGCTTTTCAAAGGGAAGCAGACCTTCTCTACAGCATGGAACATCCCGGCCTTCCGAGATTATATACGAATTTTAAGTATAACGGCAGTTCCTATCTGATTATGGAATATATTAAAGGTAAAAGCCTGGAAGATGTAATTAAAGACAGAGCAAAACCCTTTGAAGAAGAAAAAGCATTACGGCTGGGAATACAGATATGCGAAATACTCTGTTATCTTCACAATCTTTCTCCTGAGCCTGTCATATACAGAGATTTGAAACCTTCCAATATTATAGTCACGGGAGAAGACAGATTACGATTGATAGATTTCGGAGTAGCCAGACGTTATGACCCCCGTAAAGACTGTGACACCGTAAGACTCGGCACGCCGGGCTATGCAGCTCCCGAACAGTGCAGAAAAAAAGGACAGTCTATTCCTCAATCGGATATATATGCCCTCGGTGTTGTCCTTCATCAGCTTCTGACTCTGTATGACCCTTCTGTGACACCATTTAAATTGCCTGCCATAAGGAAATTGAACCAGTCTATTCCCGAACAGCTGGAATATCTTATAAATAAAGCAATAAATCTGACTCCGAGAGACAGATATATCGATACGTTTCTCTTCAGAGACGAACTTGTGGACTATTATGAGGAACATTTTACAAAATTCACCTCTCCTTACAGTGAGAGACTGCCTTATATGAAAGAAAAGACCGGACCGATTTTTTTCGGATGGCATTCTTTTTATAATAAATATAAGCCCTGGTTATTATCTGTTTCTCAATATGCCCGTCACCTCCGTAATAATATAGATATTATCTGTAATAAGATATTTACACACTTCAACCGGTTAAACAGTTACGGAAAACTTGCCGCGATTTTTGCCGTAACCTTTACAGGGTTGTTAATCATATGGGGTTTTACCGGTTCGGCGGGCCATGATTTTTCATCGTACCGGAATGGTTTAAAAACCGTTTCAACCTTTACTCCTGCTCCTTCTGCTACGGCAATACGTGCTGAAACTCCTGAACCGGCAGAGACTCTTAACGGTTATTTAATAATTCCAGGTAAAGGTATGGCAGATCTCAGAATAAATAAATCTACCATGTATGATGTAAAGGAATTGCTGGGAGAGCCGGAGGGTATACCTTTAGAAGAACAGGGTAATATTAAAGTGTTTTATTATAAAGAAAAACTGACCTTCTGGTTTACAGCCGATAAATATATACTCAGGTGTATATGGATACGGAATAGTGCCTGTAAAACGTCGAAAGGAATATCTATCGGTTCGAATATTATAGATGTGAGGAATGCGTATGTACATGGTCTTTTAGATCCAAAGAAGAAGATTTATTATTCTGATGACGGAACAGATTATTATTATGATGCCGGAATAATTACGTCCATTTTCGTATCCGACAGGCTTCCCGTGACTTCTATGCCACAGCCTTCTCCGACTGTTGATAAATATCTAATGAAACCCGGGCCTGATGCTATTTTTGATGATATGTGATGATGGCTTCTTAAAGTTATTGAGGTTATATTCGCCACCATCTGTGTTTTTTATTTAAGGTTTTTTTAAGTTTTTTTTAAAGAATTTTTTAGATTTATATGTTATAAAATAGCGGGGAGTCATAAGTAAAAATTTATCTAAATTGAATAACGTAAATTAAAACTAAAAAAAATAACATGATATAAAGGGGTGGGAAAAATGATAATTCAGGGTAATACACAACATTCCTATATGGCGAAAAAATTGCATGAAAAATCAGGAGAGCCTGATAATTACTTCCTGGAGCATGGACAGGATAAATTTGAGTATACAAGAGAAGAACGTGTTGAAGACAGAATACCTGATCTTGGAAAAGTTGCAAATAAAAATATGCGTCCTTTAGACTGGAGAAAGGCAATAAAAGAACAGGAAAGTGAATTTTTCAGTGTAACAGCAGATATGAAAGAAAAAACTCTGACAGTTCCGAATGCTGTTAAATCTGCTGCCGCCGAAGGGAAAAGCACGTCTCATTCACATACGAAGAAAACTGAGGACGACTGGGATAAATTAGATGTTTTGAAAAATGATTTTGCCCGTATAATTTCCGATAAGACGTCATCCCCTCTGGAGAAAAGTATTGCACGGTTCGGAATTGATATAGATAAACTCGGAGCTACATATGAATATAATAAAGATAAATTAAAAGCCGGTAATATTGCCATGAAAGCTTTGAAAAATTCGCCTGAAGGTAAAGGGGCTCAGGCAATTGCCCAGGTATCTGCTGAAGCAGCCGGTGCTTTAGATGAAGACTCTGAGAAACTGGATATTTTGAAAAATGGTTTTTCCTGTATAAATTCCAGTGAAGTTTCATCGCCGACGGAGAAAAGTATTGCACAGTTCGGAATTAATATAGATAAACTTGGATCCACATATGAATATGATAAAGATAAATTAAAAGCCGGTAATATCGCTATGAAAGCTTTAAAAACTCCGCCTGAAGGCAAAGGGACTCAGGTAATTGCCCAGGTAGCTGCCGAAGCAGCCGGTGCTTTAGATGAAGACTCTGAGAAACTGGATGTTTTGAAAAACGGTTTTTCCTGTATAAATTCCAGTGAAGCTTCATCGCCGACGGAGAAAAGTATTGCACAGTTCGGAATTAATATAGATAAACTCGGCTCTACATATGAATATGATAAAGATAAATTAAAAGCCGGTAATATCGCTATGAAAGCTTTAAAAACTCCGCCTGAAGGCAAAGGGACTCAGGTAATTGCCCAGGTAGCTGCCGAAGCAGCCGGTGCTTTAGATGAAGACTCTGAGAAACTGGATGTTTTGAAAAACGGTTTTTCCTGTATAAATTCCAGTGAAGCTTCATCGCCGACGGAGAAAAGTATTGCACAGTTCGGAATTGATATAGATAAACTCGGAGCCACATATGAATATGATAAAGATAAATTAAAATCCGGTAATATCGCCATGAAAGCTTTGAAAACTCCGCCTGAAGGCAAAGGGGCTCAGATCCTTGCACAGGTAGCTACCGACGCAGCCGGTACTCTGGATGAAGACTGGGAAAAGTCAAATATTTTAGGAAACGGCTTCAAGAATATACTTAATAATCCTGAAGTAACAGATAAAGAGAAAGAGCTTGCCAGTTTCGGACTTGATGTGGATTACCTGGGCGCTACTTACAGGACAGATAGTGCCGAGGCCAGAATAAAAGAAATTGTTATGAATGGGATAAAAACTTCAAAGAATCTGTCGGCTCTTGAAGGCGAAATAAAATCTGCCGTATCTATGAGTATGGATGAAATAAAGAAAAAGATCGAAGAAACAAAGAAAGAACTGGAAATGCTGGAGAAAAACGTCAGAAATACCTCTTTTAGTGCCGGCCTGGATGGATTGGATATTTCTTCCGATACTGGTCTGAAAGATTCTTTTCGAAGGGAAGCTTTTAAAAGCGCAGAGCTTGCCGGCGGACCCTCAGCAAGTACACTTGAAAAATGGAGAACTGATGGATTAAAATTTGTAGAAAAAACAGAGAAGGAAAAGAACTTCTGGAAAGCACTTGGCCTGGATTAGCAATATCCGGAGTCTGTAAAAGATAAGTTGTTGAATTTTCTCAGTAACGTAACAGGTAATATCATTTGGCTATCAACTTTATTACATTGCCTGCCTGGTGCTCCGGAGAAAAAAATATCACGACGACACAGGTCTATTTGAATAAAATATAATGCAAACCGGCATGATGTAAGCTCTAACAAATATGGCTGTTCCAGTTAAGATTTTTTTCGGACGAGCGCCAGGCAGGCAATGCCATGGAATTTATAAAGATAAACTTGATTGCAATTTGGTATAAAAGGGTATCCGTAAAAAGCTTCTGGCCTGTAAATACACAGGAAGATTTTGACAGATATTTAAATGAACAGTTGGGAAGACTTGAAACAGATTATATAGATTTTTATCTGGTTCATTCCATAAGGAGCCAGTCCTGGCCTGGATTAAAAGAAATTCCTATTAATGATTGTCTGGATCGTGCCATAAAAGACGGACGGATAAAATATGCAGGGTTTTCATTCCATGATAAACTCCATTTATTTAAAGAATATATAACATTTAAATTATAGGTATTGGATTTTCCCTGGCCCAACACCTATAATTATTAAATAACTAAAAAATAAATTTTCCTTTACCATAGGCTATACAGACTACCCGTGACTGTGCTCAAAACCGTATATTGCTCCTCCCACTATTCCTGCAGCTCCACCGATTACTGACAGAGCAAGAGTTCCCCATACTCCGAAACCACATACGACATTTGAAACAAGAGCTGTTCCGGCAGCTCCAATAACTAATCCGCCTGCAGCTCCTTTGAATATATGATCAAGTCCATAACTATCAATAGATTTCATATTTTTAAGCTGCTCTGACATTGAAATATTATTATCGGTTACATTTCCTCCGATTATTACCTGGTCGGTCTTGGCTGCTTCCTTTGCCTTTTGAGTAATATTTGTCTGACCTGTTGCCACATTATAATTTGTTCCTATTCGCATTTATAATACTCCTTCCTTTACAAATGATATTCATCATTTAATAATATAGAACAAATAAGTTACCTCTGCAACACTATTATGTTAACAATTTGTAAACATAATGATTATAGCTCAGATTTAAATGCTTCATGATGTGTAACATAAGCGTTATAGTGTATTTCATAACTTATTAGAATTTAATTTAGAGTGAAAAGTGAAAAAATAGAACAGTAATCACTATTCACCATTCACTTTCCCCAACTTCTTAATTATAGATTAAGATAGACTAGCTATAATTTTAAATAATATAATCACAAAGGACAGTATTTGTTTGCTCCAACCTTTCCCCGGCCGGGGAAAGGTTGGAGCAAATTTTTGGATGAAATCCATGTATGATTTCCTTTACTCAATCAATCTTATTATCCCGGCACTTCCGTCAACTTCTACTATCTGTCCGTCTTTCAGAACAGACATTACATTCTCCACACCTACAACACATGGTTTGCCGTATTCCCTTGCCACGAGCGCTCCATGTTGAAGCATGCCTCCCACTTCAAGGACGATAGAAGCAGCATTGATAAAAAGAGGTGTCCATCCGGGGTTTGTTGCTCTTGCAACCAGAATATCTCCCGGTTCCAGAGGTTTTTCGTCAGGGTGTTTCAGAACCTTTACAGGCCCTCTTACAATTCCCGGAGAAACAGGCTGGCCTGAAAGCTCACCTTCTTTTACCTCTCCCGGAGGAAGGCGAAGGATTTTGCCTCTCGAATCAATTATACGGGGGAAAGCTCTGACATTTTTCAGTTTTTTCAGAAATTCCGTGTTTTTTTCCGCTATTTCCCTGAGATTTAAAGAAGTCTCTGAAAGTCCCATGCCAAGGTCGTCAAAAGTCAGGTCGAAAACCTGTTCCTTACAATCAAGTCTTCCTTCTTTTACAAGCATGTCAGCTTCTTTTAAAACCTTTTCACGCAACATATGATTGAGCATTATCATATAATATTTATGATTTTCCCTGTAACCTCCGAAGGTTTCTATGATGCGGTAAAGTCTCTGAAATTTTCTGCTTGTAATCCATCCTTTTTTATGGGCCGCTTCGGAAAGATATTCGAAGGCCTTATATCTTTCTTTCTGGCTCTGTTCATAAAGTGTCTGAGGATTCTGAGCAGTATCTTTGATTTTAGAAAGAGAAATTATCTGTTGAAGCAACATACCGGGGTTATCAATATATCTTTCTGTAGAAATATCCATTTCTACTGCACCGCGAAAGCCGTACTTTTCCATAAAATCATCCCAGCCATGAAGAAATTCTCGTGAAATTTTTCTCTCTCTGATTTTTTGATTGAAACTATCTACATCTTTCATGTCTTCAGGGTCGGCAAGTTCTGACAGATGATAAAGGGCAAGTCCCATTTCAACCGTTACATTTCC
>CALARM010000166.1 GCA_937888925.1 uncultured Synergistia bacterium
CCTTATTATGAAAATATTTCTATGAATTGTAAGAAAAATCCTTCTCTTATTCTATAATACCTCCTCCGACTACAGAATCTCCTTCGTACATGACAAAAGATTGTCCGGCACATACAGCCCATACCGGTTCGAGAAAAATTACTTTATATCTTCCTTCATCCCGTTCTTTTAACTGGCATGTCTGCAGTTTTCCCCTGTATCTTATCCTTCCTTTCAGTAGAGCCTGTTCGTCCGGCATATATATAAAATTTACCCCGGAAAAAACGAGTTCTTTACTGTAAAGTTCTTCTTTTGCTCCGAGTGTTATTTCATTTTTAAGCGTGTCTATGGAAGTAACATAAAGACGTTCTTTGTAGGATACACCGAGGCCTCTTCTCTGTCCTACCGTATAAAAGGGGAACCCTTTATGTTTTCCTATGATTTCTCCGGAAGCGTTCAGAAAATTTCCCTCTGAAATCTTTACTCCTCTGGACTGTAAAAATGTCCTGTAATCATTGTCAGGAATAAAGCATATTTCCTGGCTTTCCGGTTTTTCAGAGATTTTAATATTATGGCGGGCCAGTTTTTCTTTTACTTCTTCTTTCGTCATTTCTCCCAGGGGAAATAAGGTTTTAGAAAGTTCTTCCTGTGTCAGAGCCCAGAGATAATAGGATTGCTCCTTATTCTTATCAAGACCACATTTAAGGAGAAATTTTTGTTTCTCTTCCAAATAGCAGATCCTGGCATAATGGCCTGTGGCCAGAAAATCTGCACCGTAAGAAATAATTTTTCTGAGGAGAAACTTCCATTTTATGGCACTGTTACATACAACACATGGATTGGGGGTAAGTCCTGTTCTGTAACCATTTACAAAATAATCTATTACATCTTTTTGAAAAGCCTCTGAAGCATCTATTACCAGATGGGAAACTCCGAGGTCTGAACATATGGATTTTGCATCTTTGATTGCCTCAAGAGAACAGCAGGATTTGGGAGAATAAGAAGTATTGGCATAACAGAAGAGTTTTAATGTTACGCCGAATACATCATAACCTTCTTCTTTTAATTTTATGAGAGCATAGGAACTGTCTGCTCCTCCGCTCATGGCGACAGCTACAGTTTTGTTCATTTTATTGATATTCTTTATTGACAGATTTTCAGACTCCTATTCCATCCGGTAAAGGTGGAGGACTATCAAAGGTTTTGTTATCTTTTATTAATTTTTCAGCATTTTCTATATAGGGAAGCCATTTATTTCTTTTCCTCTCCTTATCTTTCCAGAGCTTCTCTGCTATTTTTTTAGCCCTGTCAAATGATTCACTCGCTTTACTGTTCATTCCTTTTAAACAATAATAGGAACCGAGATATATATAAGCTTCCGGAAATTTTCTTCTTATCTGTGTGGCTTTAATTAAATTATTTTCTATTTTTTTATCGAGATCTTCTAACACATTCCTGTCAGCCTTTCCAATTCTCTTTTCATACATATACCAGTGATAATAGGTAACGCCCATAAAAAAATAAGCATCACTGCAGTTTTTATCCTTTTCTATTGCTTCCTCGAAAGATATTATGGCACTCTTGAACTTTAATTCAGCACCCTGATTTCCTTTTGTCATTTCTTCTATACCTCGAACCATGTCACCTGCACCATAGGTAACTCTGGCCGTACTCATACTTTCTTTTATGATTCTATCACCGAGCCAGCAGCCGAATAACAGCATAATACCTATAACCGATACAGTTATAATTTTGATTTTCCTTGCAGATTGTTCTATTTTAGCCCCTACATTTACAAACTCTTCATCAATATGGTCGACCCTGTTATCCTGGGAAAAATCACTTTTTATTTCTTCCATACATTTACCTCCTCTGTATACTGATTTTACCAATACATTCTCTTTAATTAAAAAATGTCCTTCTGTATAATATTAAATCTTTAACTTGATATAAGCAGGATATTTTGAAGGTATAAAAGAAATTTAGAGAGAAAATAAAGCATAATCTAAACAGGATTACTGACCTGTTGTTTATAATTCTTCTCTTTTTGATGAGAGTTTATAGTAATAATGCATGAAAATTATTTTGATTATTTAATAGAAGAAGTGTCAGTTTTTTCTCCCGGCAGAACAATAGATTCACTTAAACGTCATTTCAGGGGATATCCTTTTGACGAAAAGTCAAAAGCAATAATATCAAAGGTTGCAGAAAAGAGACAGATTACAGAAGAGAATAAACTGAAACTGGAAGAATTAAAGGAAAAACAAAAAAAAATCTCTGTAGTAAAAGAATTTAAAACAGGTCCTCTTTCACAGGAATTCCTGAAAAATACATCTGCAAAACCTGTATTTATAATATGTTCTATAATTATCTTTTTCTTTTCTTTTATTCTGTTAACAGGCTCCATCAGTGCTTTGAGTATTCTGTTTTTTCTGATAAATTCTTCTGCCAGTCTGGTTACAGGTATATATATGTCAGGACGTAAGTCACGCAGTATTTATGTCATTTTTTCTTTTCTTCCTTTCCTGATAAGCTTAATACTTTCATTTTATATGTTGCCTCATGATAATTACTGGAGAGCCCAGCTGGTTTCCTGTATAATTCCTTTTCTTTTATTTCCAGTTTCTTCTTTGCTGGCAAAAAGTGTTTTTGAGATCATAAAAACCATTTTGAAAATATTACATAGAATGGAAATGACGGCAAAAAAGAAAAGGAATCTTAAAAAGAGCAAGGATTTGAAAGAAAAGAGAAAGGAAATAGAAAAAAAAGTCCAGATAATAGACAGGGAAATCAGAGAGATTCATAATAAATTAACAGATAAACAGATGAATTTTGTGAAGGATCTGGCAGAAACACATAAACATATATTTTTCCCCTTCAGTGAAACAGAAACAGAATATGATCTGCTTCATGGCAATCTCATGATAGCCATAGGCGACTACAGGACAGGCCTGGATTTAATAAAGAAACATCTTTCCGGTGCAACAGAAAGATTTCCTGCCTTTTATTTCTGGCACGGTGTAATGGAAACTGAAGAAGGTATGGTGGATAAAGCTTTTCTATCTTTTAACAGGTGTATAAGTTTACTGCCTCAATCAGCAGATCCTTATCTGAGCCTGGGTTTTACCTGTATTAAAAATAAAAATCTCGATCTTCTTGAAGGTATGATGAAAACAGAACCACTCTTTTCCCTTGATAACCAGGAGAAGTTTTTTCTGAAGGGGTTACTTCTGTTTTTACAGGAGAACCCGGACAGAGCAGAACTTGAACTGCAAAAATCCCTTTCTCTTAGCCCTGACAACAATACGGTAAAAATCATCTTACTCTTTCTTTTTCTTAAAACAAAGCAATACAAGAAACTTATGGCCATGATAAAAACCATGAAAGATAACTATATTCTCTGTGAAATGTTCATGGGCGTCGCAGAATATAATCAAAAAAATTATAAACATGCTGTAAATCATTTTAATAATATTCTTCGCCACGATGATGAACATATTGAAGCCCTTTGTTTCCGGGAACTTTCTAAAGCACATATCAAAACCTGGTCTGTCTTTAAAGAAAAAAATATGGCCCAGAAGTTTATTTCACGTTTATCAGGTGATATAGAACATTATTCTATAGTTTGTTATACTATAGGTAAATTATATCACATAGAAGGTTATAATAAAGAAGCTCTGTCTTATCTGGAAAAAGCATATAAAATAGAGCCGGATCACAGTCTTATACTGGGCGATCTGGCCAGGTTCTATTTAAATTCACCTTCTGAAAATCTTCTGGCTATAGAGGTACTCTTAAAGGCCATCCCTTTACTGGAAGGGAAAAAGAGAATTTTAAAGAGACTTCTCACTTTCCTCCTTCTTCAGCCCGATATACCGGACTCTATAATAAAACTTCTGGAAGAACAGTATTTTAAGAATATAAATTATGATCCCCTTCTTGTACAGCTACTTGCAAAATACCATCTGAAGAGAAATACCATGAATGAAAAGGCTACGGAAATATATTTAAAAGCGATAGAAATTAAATGTATTGATGAAAAAGCGAAAAGTTCTGCAGTGAAACTTATTGCATGGAATGATGCAGAAACAGGTAAGCCTGAAGAGGCAAGAAGAGGTCTTTATAAAAATCTGCTTGCAGAATACCCTGATGATGAAAGAATAATGTTTTTAAACTCTTCCATAATCCCTAAAGATCACAATATGGTAGAAGAAAATCCGGAACTCTTTAAAAATCTGCTTCAAAAAAAATACACATCTTCCAGATTCTGGGAGATCTTTGATTTAAACAGAGATTTTATTCTTATTTCTGTGGTGACATATTTTTACCGTCATAAAATTTATAATGATGACACTATGATATTAATACAGGAGTCTTTTGACAGATTTCCAAGAGACAGACATGTATTGCTTGCTTTCGGAGAGGCAAGTGAACATCTGGGGGCTACAGGTGAAAAATCTCTGAGAGCCTATAAATCGATCTATAGAGAAGATCCTGATAATATAGAAAACCTTGTCGCTCTTGGACGGGCTTATCTGGCGTGTAATGAAATTCATGCAGATACGATAAATGTTCTGGAACAGATATTTACAAAAGGTCTTTACTGGGACGAAGCAATTAAAGTGATGACCGATTATTATCTTAAAAAAATGGCAGACGGCAATCTTGTAAAAAATATTATAGTCCTCTCTGTATGGGGCCATTATACGAAAATAGTTCCGAAAGATTATAAAGTCAGGTTTTATATAGCAGAAGAATTCTTTGCCCAGAAGGAATATGTCCATGCCTGTGAGGAATATGAAGAGGTTGTAGCTGCCTGTCCTTCTCATAGAGACGCACTGTTCCGTCTCGGAGAATGTTATATTGAAATGGGCAGGATAGAGAAATCAATAGACACATTTAAGAAGATATTAAATATTAAAAGAGATGATCTACCTGTACTGGAAAAACTTGGCAGTTTATATACAGGTCTCTATAAAAACGATGAAGAAGCTATAATTTATTATGAGAAAGCCCATGAAGCAGACAGAAAAAACAGTGATTATCTTAAGATGTTGCTTGACCTTTATAAGAAAAAAAGTGATCCTCCGAATATGATAAGAATTCAGGAAAAGATAACAACCCTCGAAAGAACAGGAAAAAACCTCGCAACGCTGGGGAATTTTTATTTAAAAACCAACAGGATTAAAGAAGGTATTTCCTGCCTGGGAGAAGCAATAAAAAAGGAGTTTCATGCAGATGGCAGGGTTCATCTTATGCTTGCAGAAGCTAAATACTTTATGTTAAATGACCGTTCTCAGAGAAGAGACTGGGCAGAACTTATAGATATTCTCTCAGAAGCGATAAAACTCGGATGCAGAGATAAGAAGATCTATGAAATAAGGTATCAGGTCTATCTTAAAATCGGTGATAAAAAGAAAGCGGCAGAAGACAGAAAGATTTTTGCTCCTGATGATCTGGATAACCTCTATCAGCTTGCAGTAGAGCATGAAGCAAAAGAGGATATAAACAGTGTAAAAGAAAATTTGCTGCAGATTTACAGGCGTGATAAAGATTTCCTCGATGTTTCTCTGAAACTGGCAAGAATCTATGCGGAAGAAGGTACTTTTGATAAAAAATATATAGATATTATTTTACACAGTTTTTATAACAGAACCAGTCAGTTTCTTTATAATGACGAAGATAACAGGATGATTGACCATATACATAATTATTTTAAGGCCAATCATTTATTTTCCGAAGAAATAGAATTTCTTAAAAGCCTTTTTCTTCTTGAACATCCCTATAATGAAGGAAAATTAAGGGGATGGATTGCCATTGCTTTCCTGGAACTGAATAAATTTTCCGAAGCCTATGAAATACTGAATAAAATCGATATAAACCTTGACAGAGATATACTTCTTGATGCAAATATGAGGCTTGCAGAAGAACTTCTATTCAAGGAACAGTTTACAGAGGCAGAAACTATTCTTGAAAAGATCTATCTTACAGATCCTGCTTTTAAAAATTCAGGTTCTCTTCTTGAAAATCTGAGGCATGAAAGACTGGGAAGATTTGCTCTTTTAGAGCCAATCGGATCGGGAGCCAATGCTACTGTATATAAAGCTTTTGACCTTGTTACAAGAAATTATGTGGCACTCAAATGTCTCCATAAGGATCTTGACAGTGACAGAGAAGCTATCAGTAATTTTAAAAAAGAGTATGAAATATTATCGGAGCTTATTCATCCCGGTATAGCAAAGGTTATTCCCGGAAGTTTCAGAGAGAAGTTTTTTGCCATAGAACTTCTGGATAAAACCCTGTCCCTTGTTCTGGAGAAAAATAAAGACGGTCTGGAATTGAATGAATTTTTCCATATTGTTACTCAGATAGTTGAAGCACTTCATTATATGCACAGCAAAAATATAATATACCATGACCTGGCCCCTGATAATGTTATGTTTGCAGGAAATATAGTCAAATTCTGCGACCTTGGAGGAGCGAAAAGATTTGACCTTAAATCGAGACAGACTATAGTGGGAAGTACGGAAAAACACTATTTATACGCATCTCCCGAACAGTGCAGGCATGAATTCGATATGTCTGTAAAGGTAGATCACAGAAGTGATATATACAGCCTGGGAGTTCTTATGTATCATATGATCTGCGGCATCCCTCCTTTTATAGGCCCCGATCAGGCTCTTTTATCGGCCCATCAACATTCCGTGCCATCTCCTCTTCTTCTTCAGAAAGATAACATACCAAGGCAGCTTGTGTCTATTATCCTCAAGTCTCTGGAAAAAGATCCCGACAGGAGGCACCAGTCCATGGAAGAACTCCTTCAGGAGCTTATGCAGACCCCGAGAGGGTAGTCTGTATGTTTCACCCTTCATGAGTACTATATTTTATTTCTTTTTGGAAGTGTTTAAAATTTGTATTAAAAAACTACGTTTATATCCTGCCAATACGAAATTCCATTTTACACTTATACCTGTTGATGTTGACACAGGATTAACATAATGCTAAAATGTATTGATTATAATACATTTTAAATAAATTGGAGTTGATTTTCTATGGAAGAGAGGATGCTATCTGCTTCTAAAGATACGAATATATTTGATGACCTCGGAGAAACAAAGACAGAACAGATTGCAAAAAGTATTAAGAACAGAATAGTTGCTTTACAGGCTGAAAACCTTGAAAATATTGAAGATATGTCTAAAAAAACAGGCATACCTGAAAGTACCCTTGCAAGTTATATGAGAGGCATAAGAAGGCCCGGTATAGATAAACTCATAGAGATTGCAAATGCTTATGACATAAGTATTCAATGGCTTGTAGGTCTCAGTGAACACAGGAAGACCCTTCTTTCTTACAGAGACGGAGCAGATAACCTTAATTACAGATATAATCTGGAATGTAACTGTGTGAGAATAGAAACTGTGAGACCTGTTTTCTCCAGTATTCATTACGGGGAAAAAAATAATCTCTTTTCTTATGAGAATTTTTATAAAACCTATTATCCCAATATTGATAACTATATAAGGATGCAGAACAGGAGAGAACAGCTTTTAAGGGAGGGGAAAATAACCCTTGAAGAGATTGTATCTCTGAGGAGCCTTGAAAGTTACCTTTCTTCTGATAAATTGCCCCTTTCATGTCAGGAAGAGCTTCTGATGAATGTAGGAAAGGCTCTTAAATATAACAATTATGATCTTATTTTTATTGACGATTATCTTTATTTTAATTTTGAAATTATAGATAATAAAGTAGTATGTCTTGAACTTCGCCTGTCAGATGAGGTGCAGGAAGACAGGATAAGAAAGATGTATATTTATCTCTACAGTCAGACAATAATAGATGATTTTAGAGAAGAGAGAAAGTATTTAAGTAAAAAAGTTCTCAAATCAATAACCAATTCTCAACTGGTAGAATTACTGCTTAAAACCATACCGGGTGGTACTGAGGAAATACAAGGAGTTTTCGCAAAAATAAGGGGAAGAGAAAAGAAGCTTCTGGAGCTCAGCAGCGACTGGTAGTGAAACAGTGAGCAGTGACCAGTGATCAGTGACCAGTGACCGGTGAAGTGTATTTTAGGTAAATTATAAATCGATTGTAACTGATAACTGATAAAGGAGGATTTATATTGAAAAAAATATTTATATTATCTCTGATTTTATATTTTCTGTGTATAAATATTCCGGTCTGTTCCGGAAAAGAGATTGTTGCTCAGCTTACGAACCAGAAACCTCAGGTACAGGAATTAAAAAAACTTGTAGATGACCTTATGGGGACAGTAAGCAAAATAAGAGGCCTTAATTTTAAACATCAGATTACAAAAAAAGTAACGAATCAAAACGAAGTGCGCTCTATTATGCTTAAAGAACTGCAGAGCCCTGAGAATATGGCAAAACTGGACGGGGAAGGGAAGATGCTCATAAAACTGGGCCTTCTTCCAAGGAATTTTGATTACAAAAAATTCCTTGTAGATCTTTATGTAGAACAGATTGCCGGTTTTTATGTGCCGGAGAATAAGACTATTTATATAGCAGACTGGATGTCTATGGATATGCAGCCTTCCATACTGTCTCATGAGTTGACCCATGCCCTTCAGGATCAATATTTTGACCTTACGAAAGTGCTCAAGCCTGACTATAACAGATCTGATGTAAATATGGCGAGAACATCAGTTGTAGAAGGGGAAGCTACAATGGTTATGCTCGAATATATGATAAAAGACTACGGATTTAACATTTATCAACTGCCCAATTTTTCTATGGTTCAGTTTCAGGATATGATGCCGTACAGCAGTTCTGAGGAAGCGAAACTTCTTGCCACTGCACCTCCTGTTATAAGTGATACTATGACATTTCCCTATTTATATGGAACAGATTTTATTATGTCTTTCGTGAAAAATTACGGATGGAAACAGGTTGGTACTATTTATTCTGCCATGCCTCAATCATCGGAACAGATAATGCATCCGGAAAAATATATGTCACCAGATAAAGATCTTCCTGTGAATGTAGAATTAAATAATATAGAAAATGCCCTTGGCCCGGGATGGAAAAAGATTAATACAGATGTTCTGGGAGAATATGTTTACTATATTCTCCTGAGAGAGCTTTCAGGCAAGAATACTGCTACTATAGCTTCTTCCGGGTGGGGAGGCGATCAGATACAATGTTTTCAGAATGGCTCTTCCGTTATGGTTATTATGATGACACTATGGGATACAGAGAAAGACGGACATGAATTTTTCGATGCTTATAATAAAGCAGTGACAAATAAGTATTCAAGAGAACAGATGGAAGATAAAGGAAGCAACTATTTCCTCTGGTCTACTGAAGATAAATACGTTTATTCAGGAATAAACGGAAAAAAAGTCCTTATTATAGAAGGAGTTCCTGAAGAAATTATTTATAAATTGCTGAAAACCTGTTCTTTCTGGAAATAATTTTGTATAGTTTCGCACTTTGTTGAATAAAATTATGTAAGGCTCAACAGGCTATTAGCTTTGAATTTAAGAATTATAATATACAGCCACTTACATTCCTGTTCTGCAGTGTCTATAAATAATCAAATAGTTTTCTGCAGTATTCAATAATACCTTCCTGTCTGGGTATTTGTTCACTTTCATACTGGTCAACGAATTGTTCGGAAATACGGGCAAGTCTGAAACTGAGTATCTGAGAAATTCTATAAATAAGTTTATATACGGCAATATTTTCTTCTTTCATAAGTTTTTTAAATTTCTCTTTGGATATTTTTATCAATTTTGTCTTTTCTGTAGCTCTTATGCTCCCGGTCCGTCTTGTTTCTGTGAGGAAAGCCATTTCTCCTATAATAGCGCCTTTACTCATATTTACCAGTTTCTGTTCTTTTTTAGAAAACTCTTTAATTACTTCTACTTCTCCTTCTAATATGATATAAAAAGAATCTGCTTCTTCTCCCTGGCGAAATAGAAAAGAATTTTTTGACAGGTTAATTTCTTCTGTAATTTCTGCAATTTGTTTCAGCTCTTCTTTTGTTAAATCTCTGAAGAGAGGAATGTCTTTTAATAACTTTATCGTGACTTCCATAAAATAAATCCTTTCAATATTTACAGATTTGAGGATACCATGTTTTCATTTTTTTTTATCAAAGACCCTTTAATGAAATTATAATAATGTTACTTTCTTCATAAATCTTGACATTCCTCTCGTAATTGATTATTCTTATGTAATGCAAATAGATGAAAAATCAAATTTCAAAGAAACAGATATATTTATCCGCCAGGGTCATCCTGATTTCCTGGATTTACCATGGAATTTACCGCTTGTAGCATGGGAAAAACATTGTTCCCGTCTTGAAAAACTTCCCTGCGGACTTTCCCGTCATACAGTGATTTTTGTCAATTATAACGGTGTTCTTTATGCACTCAAGGAGCTGCCTGCAGAAATAGCTGAAAAGGAATACAATCTCCTCAGGCAGATGGAAGAAATAAAACTTCCCGTAGTGTCCCCTGTAGGACATGTTAAAACTGTCACGGCAGATGGAAATATGAGTGTCTTGATTACGAAATACCTGGAATATTCTCTGCCCTATTATTCCATATTTATGCATTCCAGCCTTGAACGGTACAGACAGTCTCTTCTCGATGCAATAACAGGTCTTCTCGTACAGTTACATCTTTCAGGTGTTTACTGGGGAGACTGTTCTCTCTCAAATGCCCTTTTTCGCCGTGATGCAGGAGCACTGCAGGCCTATCTTGTAGATGCGGAAACATCTGAAATTCATCCCACCATTTCCGATAATCTCCGTGAACATGAACTGGAGATTATGGAAGAAAATATAAGCGGCGCCCTCGCAGATCTCGCTGCCATAACAAAACTTCCTCCTGATTATCCCATATTTGAAACAGGAGAATATATTCATAAACGTTATGAAGAACTCTGGAATGTAATAAATAAAGAAGAAGTCATAAGACCTGATGAAAAATACCGTATTCAGGAACATGTAAGAACCCTTAATGCCATGGGATTTTCAGTCGATGAACTGGAAATCAAAACAACTGAAACAGGAGAACGTCTGAAATTAAGAGCCTTTGTATCAGATAGAAGTTTTCATTCAGATTTACTTCACAGCCTTACAGGTATTGTTGCGGAAGAAATGCAGGCGAGACTTATCATAAACGAAATACAGGGACTCAAAGTGAATCTTTCAAAACAGAATAACAGGAGCACCCCACTGAGTGTGGCAGCCTTTCACTGGTTGAATGAGCTTTTTACTCCTGTTCTGGAGAAATTAAAAGATCTGAAAAAAGACTGTACTCATGCAGAACTTTACTGCCAGATACTGGAACATAAATGGTTTCTCTCTGAAAAGGAAAAACGTGATGTTGGACATGATCTTTCAGTAGAGGATTATATAAAAAAATTCGGTCAAAATATTTGATAAGGAAAAA
>CALARM010000167.1 GCA_937888925.1 uncultured Synergistia bacterium
AGACAGTGGACATAGAGAGGAAGATTTTCTTCATTTTCCGCAATGGAAATAAATTTCTCTATCTGTTCCAGAGTAGGAGCAGTATGATCTATTACAGGAATATGAAAAAACTTCATACCAAGACTCTCTATAAATTCCTTTTTGGACGTATCTTCTCTCTGAAGATTTACTATAGATTTTACACCTTTATTCTTTAAATCAAATATCTCATCTTCGTAAGGTCTGGGACCTCGATAGATTTTTTTCTCTTCTTTATCCATAAATTCACCTCCAGAGGTAGGGAAATAATAAAATCAGTAAATATACAAGCTGAAAAACCAGACCTATCACACCTGTTATCATACCGCCTATGATTAAATAATTCTCATTGGGATTAACTGTTTCCCTTATTTTCATACTCTTTCTTGCCATGTTACCTGTTATGAGAGCTATAATGGGACATGGGAAGAACACAGGAAAACACTGACATGCATAAATACTCAATATTCCTGTAACAAGAGAGACTATTGCAAGACTGCTTACCTTCAGATTGGGCAGGTACGCCATATGGTTATTACGAAAAATATCAAGGCGATAATCTTCTTCCAGGGGGCCAAATTTATCTCTATAATATTCCTTTAATTCTTCGGAAAAGAATTCCATATCATGATATCTCTTAACGGGATCAAGTTCTATGGCTTTTCCTATTATCCATTCCAGTTCTTCCGAAACAGAAGGGTTAAGAGAACGTAAAGGCTTAAATTTAAATGGAGTAACCGTAGGGTCATAAAGGGTCAGAAGTTGATACATGATCACTCCAAGAGCATATACATCAGATTTTGGAATAGATTGATTTTCCTTTCTATACTGTTCCGGTGCAGCATAACCGGGAGAGCCAAACCTCACAGTATCACTGCTTTTATCAGGCTTATAAAACCTTGCCACACCAAAATCTACAAGTTTAACATTAATATCGGCACCTGGCTGAAGAATTATATTGGAAGGTTTCAGATCTCTATAAATAATAGGATACTCAGGAGCAGTATGGAGGAAATGAAGCACTTCCGCCAGTTGAATCCCTATAAGAATCACGTCCTGTTCATCAAGAGGTCTATTATTTGATTTCAGCCTGTCTTCAAGAGTTTCACCTTCAATAAACTCCATCACCAGGTATTCTCTTTCATCCTGACTGAATTTTTCTACAATTCTTGGCAATCTCGGATGTCTTATACTGGAAAGTATTTCACACTCTTTATCGAGTGCTTCCAGGGCAAGAACTCTTTCTTCCATAGAAGGAAATACGTCAAGTAATTCTTTAATGGCAAATCTCAGGTCAGGGTGCTTAACAGATACGGCAAGATATACCTTCCCCATGCCGCCTTTCCCGAGAAGAGCCTCAAGAACATATCTTTTTTTTAAAATTTTACCCGGTTTAAAATCCATAAACTATAAACTCCACTCACTACTCACCCTTCACTATTGTATTATCTTTTAAGTAAAATATCAACTTGAAAAATACAGAGGATTTTTTTTTTTTCTATAGAATTTTTTTATTAGAAGTTAATTTAAGGGTATAGGAATTTTCGTTTTTAATGACGTAAACTAAAGTTTTAAGTAAAGTATAAGCAGTTTATCTAAATAATTTATTTCTCTGAAGTAAACCTCTCAGAGGTGATATTTATGAACAAAAGTCCTTTCTTTCCGGGGGTAATTTCCCTGTTTAGTGTTTTGATTTTATCTATCCTTCTCACCAGTTGTTTTTTTTCAGGAGTCAAAGGAACTCCGACATCAGATGAAAGAGAAGAAAAGGCAGAAAAAGTAAGACCTTCAATACTTTCTGGCTCATGGTATAAAGGTTCGGAAGGAGAATTAAAAGCTCAGGTAGATAATTTTCTGGAAAAAACAGCATTAGAAGAAAAAATTTTCTTTCCTCACGGTTTAATAGTTCCCCATGCCGGCTATGAATATTCCGGTTCTGTGGCAGCTTTCGGGTATATGGCACTGAAAAAGGCCACTATTAAAAGGGTAATCATTTTCGGTACATGCCATCAAACCTATCTAGAAGGCATTGCCGTATCTGCTTATACCCATTACAGCACACCTCTCGGAAAAATTCCTGTAGACACAGCAATCTGTAATGAACTTCTGAAAGAAAATCTATTTACTACAGACGAAGAAGGAGAAAAGAAGGAACATTCCATTGAAATTCAATTGCCTTTTCTGCAAAGAATTGCAGAAAACTTTAAAATAATACCAGTAATGGTAGGAAATCTAAAGGAGGGAGATTATAAGAAGGTAGCTGAAGTAATGAAAAGGTATGTTGATGGTAATACTATAGTAATAGCAAGTTCTGATTTTACTCATTACGGGCAACATTACGGCTACGTACCTTTTAAAGAAAATATACCTGAAAATCTCAATAAACTGGATAAAGGAGCCATTAATCTTATCTTAAAAAAGGATATTCATGGCTTTTTAAATTACATATCCGGTAATGGAGATACTATTTGCGGCTATTCCCCCATAAGCTTGCTGATATCTATGATGGGAACAGAAACAGAGGGAAAACTTCTGAAATATTCTACGTCAGGTGAGATTACAGGAGATTATAAAAATTCTGTCAGCTATGCTTCTATAGTATTTATGAGTGA
>CALARM010000168.1 GCA_937888925.1 uncultured Synergistia bacterium
ATTTTTCTTCGTAAGAGCCTGCCGGGCAGAAGCGGATAAAATGGTTACTAATTTACCTGGATTGGTAATAAGGTCAGTAAAAGCCGTGCTGACTTTTCATACTCAAACATGAAAGGATTTCTCATGAAAAACATTTATATTCTGACTTTACTATTATTATTTTTATTAAACAATGAAAACAGTCTGGCAAAACCGTCACAAAATGACAGCAGATGGCCTCCTGAGAAATATCTTGTCTATTATGGCCCGTGGGATAAGGAACAGATTGGGAGGGCTCAGGAATTTAATCTTGTAATACTCCATCCGGGCCGTAATCTTGATAATATTACAGAAGAACAAATACAGGAAATTAAATATGGTAAAGATAAAACTTCAGGTACAGAAGATGATGTCACGGTTCTTGCCTATATATCAATAGGAGAGGACGAAGAGGTGCCCTGCGGACCTGCCATGTCAGAAGAAGCAGGCCCTGTATATCTGAATAAAGATAAGGAAATTGTAAAAACAAATAAAAATTATCCAACAAGATACATTGATGAAATAAGTTATATTTTCAATGAAAAAGGGTTTTTCACATTCACTCCTTCAGGCATGTTTGCCATAAAACCGGGCCACGACGGACTGCCGGACGAAAACGGAAAATGGCACAGCTACTTTGTCTATGCAGGAGACCCGGAATGGCAAGATATTATAAGAGAAAAAATGGACATACTCTCTTCCCGTTACGGAGTAGACGGTTTCTTTCTGGATACACTTGACAGTGCCTCGCCATGGGGTAACTATGGATGGATGCAGGAAGACATGGCTTTGCTTGTACAAAAAATCCGAACTCTTTTTCCTGATAAATATTTAATTATAAACCGCGGCATGTTCCTTCTGGAAAAATATGCAGACCTTATTCGTCCTTCCATAGACGGACTCATGTTTGAAAGTTTTATATCAGAATGGGACTGGTACAGACAGATCGGAGTTCCTCATTACTATCTTGAGTCAAATTACTATGTTTTAAAACATGACCTGGTAAGAGAATCAGAAAAACCTGACGGGTTTCATCTGTTTTTTCTGAATTACCTGAAAGAAGAGCAGTCAGATTTCTATAATCTCATCAATGATCAAATGTCTCTTCTTAAAGGTATAAAATATAGTTCTTACATTTCCACACCTGATTTACAGCATATTTATAATACGGAATTTACGGAAGAAAACCGGGAAATCCCTTTACCTGTCATTGAAGATTTTAACGTGAAAGAAATAGAAAAAGGAAAATATATAATCAATATTTATCTCAGTGATTCTGAAAAATTTCATTCAGGCGAAAATCTTTATATTGATCTTAAATACAGCGACAGAGATATTTCGCCTGATGACATACAATTAATGAAACATATTCCTGTTGATTATTCAACGATAAAAACCGGCAACCCGATATCAATTACATCATTCGGGCTTGATAAAGGAAAAACCTATTATTTCTTTTTAAAATTACTCGGTAAAAACCCTCTTACTCAGAGCCGGTGTTTAAAGAAGAGTATTACTACAAAAAACGGCAATTACGGAGGTCTTATAAGTTCCTTCAGTGCTGAAAGCCGTGACGGGAGCGTATATCTGTCATGGGACGGAGACGAAAAAAAAACTTATAAAATCTATAGAGGAAACAGTAATGATGTAAAACCTTATAAAGAAACAGAAGGAAATAATCTTCTTGTAGAAGGATTAACAAACGATAGAATTTATTATTTCTCTATATGCTCCCTGTCAGATAAAGAGGAAGAAGGGTGCCTGTCATATCCCCTTACTGTGTCCCCCCGTGACACTAATCCGCCGGAGGCGCCGAAAAATTTATATCTGAAATACAGTGAAGATAAACTTTATATAACATGGGACAGGTCTCCTTCAACAGATCTGAGCGGATATTGTTTATACTGCTTCAGAACAGATGAATATATACGTTTACCGTTAATACTGGAACAATCTGAGACATCATGGGAGTTTGAAGGTCTGGAGAAAGGTAAAAATTACACTGTTTTCGTAACAGCAGTTGACTGGCAGAACAATCAGAGTGAACCTTATGAAAAAAAATATATTTTAATAAAATAAAACCTCTCTAATTACCGTAACAGGTAAAAAGGTACCCGTAAAAAGCTTCTGCCTGGCAGGCTCTGGAGAAGAAAAATTAGTCTTT
>CALARM010000169.1 GCA_937888925.1 uncultured Synergistia bacterium
AGTCCTCTTTCGAACATACTTACTGTTATAGGCACGAGACATTTTGTTTTTGAACATATGGTTCCGGGGATTATAGTGTTAATAATCTCTTTATTTCTGGGAAGATTTTTCTGCGGCTGGATATGTCCTCTGGGAACAACTATAGATATAGCAGATAAACTTATTCCTTTTGTCAGGGGAAGATCTATGCCGGATCATAAATGGAAATATATGCTGTTAACTGCTCTTTTAACTCTTTCATTACTCGGTGTGTCTGTATCCGGCATACTGGATCCCCTCTGTATCGCACAGAGAAGTTATGCTCTTCTCATATATCCATTTGTAAATTTAATAATAAGAAATTTTATTGAAATACTTTATTATATTCCCTTTTTAAAGGATACAGGCCGTGAAGTTTATGATCTCCTGCTGAACTGGAAATTACTTACTACAGAACAGGTTTTTTATAAAGGCCATCTGTTTATGTACTTCGTATTTGCCGGAATATTGCTTCTGAGTTTAAAGAGCCGCCGGTACTGGTGTAAAAGTCTCTGTCCTCTCGGGGCAATGATAGGAGTTTTCTCCTGGTTCCCCCTTTACAGGAGATATGTATCGGATAAATGCAATAAATGTGCTCAATGTCAGATTGACTGTAAAATGAATGCCATAGAAAATGCCGGGAAGAAAACCTTATATCATGAGTGTATAGGATGTTTTGATTGTCTCTATAGCTGTCCTGAAAAAGCTGTTTCATTTAATTTCTTTAATATACTTAATATATTAAAGAAGAAAAAAGAAGAATCTCATGAAGAGCCTCAGGATTTGCCAGGGAAAACTACAAAAAGTCTTTATGGAAGAAGAATTACCAGGAGGGATATTATTAAGGGAGCAGCTGCAGGGGCTGTGGCTGTACCTGTTCTGAGACTTGATCCGCTTCGGAAATGTGAATACCCCTTTTTACTGCGTCCTCCCGGCTCGATAGAAGAAAAACTCTTCAAAGATACATGTATAAGATGCGGTACATGTATGAAAGTATGTCCTACAAACGCCATTCAGCCTTCTGTCTTTGAAGCCGGAATTGATAATCTCTGGACTCCGAAGATTGTTCCGCGAATAGGTTATTGTTCCTATGAATGTAATCTCTGCGGACAGATCTGTCCTACAAATGCCATAAAACATCTGGAAATAAAAGAAAAACAGAAGACTCAGATAGGCCTTGCCTGTATAAACAGAAACAGATGTATTCCCTATACAAGAGATGACAACTGTATGGTCTGTGAAGAAATGTGCCCTGTTCCTGATAAAGCCATAAAATACACCGTTAAGAAGGTAATGGTAAACGGATTTGAGAAAGAGATAAAACAGCCCTATATAGATCCTGAATTATGTATAGGCTGTGGTATATGTGAAAACAAATGCCCTGTCAGAGGCATGCCTGCAATTTATGTGACAATCTATACGAAAAAAGATGACAGTTATTACGGGTAATTTACAGTGAGCAGTGACCAGTGACCAGTGAGCAGTAATATAACTGATAACTGGTCACTGAAAAAAAGGAGGTTTAAAAAAATGAACAGGAGAAATTTTTTGAAAAGTGCTACGTCCCTTGCGGCAGGTATCTTTCTCGGTGCGTGCAGCAAAAAAAGCGGTTTTGCTGCAGTAACAGGAATTGCTCCCAGAAAATTACGGCAGAATAATTTGAAATCAGGTCTTTTTGTAGCAGAAGGAAAAGACCCAAAGGCTATGATAAGGGCAACTATTAAAGAAATAGGAGGACTGGAAGCTCTTATTAAAAAGGGAGATATTGTTGTGGTAAAACCAAATATTGGCTGGGATCGCACTCCTGAATTGGCTGCAAATACCAATCCTGACCTGGTGAAGGAACTTGTAACTATGTGTTATAAAGCAGGAGCTAAAACAGTTAAGATTTTTGACAGAACCTGTAATGATGCAAAAAGATGTTATAAAAACAGCGGTATTGCAAAAGCGGCAGAAGAAGCAGGAGCAAAAGTAGATTATGTAAGTGAATCTTCCAGTTTTTATGATGTTGTTACTGCACCTGATGCTGTTACACTTAAAACGTGGAGTGTCTATCAGGATGTAATGAAGGCCAATGTTGTCATAAATGTGCCCATACTCAAACACCACGGCATTTCCGGTCTCACTATAAGTATGAAAAACCTTATGGGTATTATAGGGGGAGACAGGGGAGAAATACACCAGGGTATAGATAAAAATCTGGCTGATCTGACAAGAATAATCCCTGTGGAACTTGTTATAGTCGATGCTTACAGAATTCTTACCGGACATGGTCCTCAGGGAGGAAATGCCAGCGATGTCCGTATGGGAAACCAGATAATAGTAAGTACAAATCCTGTTATGGCAGATGCTTATGCTGCTAAATTATTTGGCCTTGATCCATCTAAAACAGATTTTCTTAAAGTCGCTTCTGAAAGGGGACTGGGCGAGATAAATGTTAATAAGATGAAAATAAAAAAGATTAAAGTGTAACTATAGTGTATTTTGTAATAATCTATAAATGATGGTTTTGTGAAGAGTGAATGGGCCTGCTATATTACTCTTCACTTTATATGATAATTGTAACGCGTTACGCGAGGAAAGAGACTATTAATAAATTTCCATTCCTAAGTACCGCTCCAAATAAATTGGTATCCAATATTAGTAGCTGTTGTCA
>CALARM010000170.1 GCA_937888925.1 uncultured Synergistia bacterium
ATATAAATTCAGAGGATATCCCGGTACTGTCACTCTCTATTCTTCTATTAAATATCTGATGGAAGAAAAACATAGAAATTCCTCTTCTGTAAAAAAAATGAGTCTTACCTTCGATGATTTCCCTGCAGGAGAAGATTCTGACGGGCTTCTGGATATACTTGAGAAAGAACATGTTAAAGCCACTTTTTTTGTTTCAGGGGAAAAGGCTGAAAAATATCCTTCCCCTGTCAGAAGAGCTTTTGCTCTCGGACACAACCTGGGTATACACTCATATCACCATATAAATTTTACTGAGCTCTCTGAAAAACAGATAATAAAGGAAATTTCAGATACTTCTGATGTCATATACAATCTTACAGGTAAAAGACCTTTTCTGTTAAGACCTCCGGGAGGTCATGTAAATAAATTTATAGAAGAAATTGCTATGAATTTGAATTTAAAAATTCTCCTGTGGACAATTAATCCCCTGGATTATCAGAGACCTGGAAGGCAGATGATTGCAGAGAGGATTTTAGGGGAACTTAAAAGAGATAAGGAAATAATCCTTCTTCATGACGGTGTAAAAGAAACATCAGACATACTGCCAGAACTTATTTCCATATTCAGAGACAGAGGTTATGAATTTCAGTAACAGGATGTGACTAATATGTATTATCTCTCATGGCTCAGGCATCACGTCTCACGTCTCACGTATTATATTGTTTTTCTTTTCCTGTTTCTTTCCCTAAACATCCCCCTTTATTCCTTTGACAGTGAAGGAAAAAACAATATTCTGGAAACTATCAGGGATAATCCTCAGGTTCAGGATGAAATATTAAATCTTGCAGTAAATACTATTCTCGCATGGCTTAAAGAGGGAAAAACATATAGTCCTTCATCGAAACTTTCATGGGTAATGAATGAAAAATGCGGTGTTTTTGTAACTCTGGAAAAATACGGCGTCCTTCGGGGCTGCAGGGGGACAATCTGGCCTGTATATGCAACCCTGAAAGAAGAGATAATAAATTCTGCTATCGGAGCAATAAGCAGGGACAGCAGATTTCCTCCTGTTTCAATTGAAGAATTCAGAAAGTTACATATAACTGTAACCGTTGTAGGGACAATAACACCTGTAGTCAATCCTGAAAAGGAAATAGATCCCCTTGTTCATGGGGTACTTGTAGAAACATGTGACGGTCAGAAAAAAGGTGTTATGCTTCCCGGCGAGGCTCCCACTCTTGAACATGAAATTGGATGGGCAAAAAAGAGAGCCTCTATAAGCGAAGATGAACCTGTTTATATTTACCGTTTTACAGGAGTCAGATTCTCAAAGGATATAAAGGATTTAAGTGAAGAGTGAAGAGTGAAGGGGGAAGAGTGAAGGGGGAAAATAATAGTAACTTACTCACTACTCACGGCTCGCTTTTTAGTAACATATGTAGATTCTCTTTAACATCTTCCTGTTGTGGATCAAATTCAAGAGATTTTTTATACTCTTCTACAGCTTTATCATATAATCCATTTTTTATATAAATTACAGCAAGATTGTTGTATATTAGAATATTGGAAGGATCTATTTTTTTTGCCTTTCCTAAATAATCTACGGCTTTATTATAATCACCTTTCGCCATATAAGCTATTCCCAGTGAAAATATTAAATTACCGTCTTTTTCATTATAATTGAGAGATTTTTCATAATATTTTATTGCATTCTCCATATCACGGGATTTAAAATATGTATCGCCCATAAACTTTAAAGAAAGGCCATTGTCTTTATATTCGGGATCAAGTTCTGTAACATAGGTCCATAGAACCGTGCTGTTTTTCCATATTCTGTTCTGGCTTACAGTAAGAGTCATATACCATATTGTGATGAGTATAAAGAAGGATAGAGATATTATTTTATATATTCTCTTTTCTCTGAAATTATATAATCCGGTGATAATTAAAGACAGGAAAAAGCAGAATGACAGAGATGCCACGTAAATATATCTGTCTGCTGCAACATAAGTTACAGGCACTATGAAATGTGTATAAGGAACTAATGTAATTACGAGCCATACTATAAAATAAAAAATATCTTTTGCTCTTTTCCATGTAATTACCAGTGAGAATATTATCAGTAAAAACACGCATATTGATAAGATTAGAAAACTTAAATATAATCCTTTAATGTTATACATAGGATTTAATCCGTAAGGATAAATAAGATTTTTCAGGTAAAATACAGTAAATATTTCAATATCCATGAGAAAGTGAAAAAAACGACTTAACCCTGAAACAGCGTGAACCCTTGTGGTAAAATTCATGAAGGTATATAAAGAAAATATAGAAATTGCTATAAAGGGAATATATAACTTATATCTTTTAGACAGATTTTTTAGATTAAGCTCATTCACAAAGGTGAAATCATATAACATGAACAGAGGAAATAAGGCCAGTCCGTATTCTTTTGTCATGATAGAGATAAAATAAAGAAAAATAGATAAGATGTAATAAAATATTTTTTTTTCTTCCGAGCGGACATATTTGATGAAACAGAGAAATGACATCATAAGAAAAATAAAGGAATATATATAACAGCTTCCGAAGATTGCCGATACTACTTCGCTGTGTATGGGATGAACGGAAAAAAATAATGAAGTAAGAAATGATTTTTCCCGGTTTTTTGTTATTGACAGGATAAAGAAATAAATGAGTATTACATTAATTATATAAATAACTACATTCCATATATGATAGTACATGGCGTTTAATTCCCATAGTTGATATGCAAACAATGTAGTTATCCCCGATACGGGCTGATATATACTCGTGTCATATTTCTTAAATAGTATCTGGTTGAGATTTTCTGCAGACAGGCTTCTTATATAAGGATTATTTATTATATCTCTTTCGTCTTCCCATGCAAAATCATGATAAAAACTATTGCAGAAAGTAATTAAAGTAATTATAATGAGTAACATTATATAAGCAGGTTGTCTGTATTTTTCTGATATGTTGTATGGATTATTTCCTGTTTTCATGTTTATAGTGAAGACTGAATGATCTTACAGAGAGATAGATTTTCAGTTATAGTGGCTGTTGTTCTGACTTTCATAATTTTTTATATAACATTCTATAGTAATTGTTTTGAATTAATCTGGTTTAAATATTTTACAGATAAAGGACTTTATCCTGCAAAATAGAAATTAATTTTTGAGGTGATTGTATTTATGAGGTTAAGAATGATTGTTTTTCTTTCGGTAGTTTTTTGCTTTATGGTCTTTTCTCCATCCTATTCTTCCGAACTGGATAGAATTACGCGAAAAGGTTATAATATCTGGATGTCAGGTAATTTCAATAAATATCCTGAAGCTCTGGAACTGTTTCAGGAAGCTGTAAAAAAGGAGCCTGATAATCCTGAATATCGTTCTGCTGTGGGGAGATTATTTTTTGAAATGGGAGACTATGAAAAATCCTTTAAAGAATTGAAAAAGACCCTTTCTCTTGCTCCCGAAAAAGCCTGGATTGAGGCATGGACCAGGATTTGTCTGGGTGAAATCTATGAAAAAAGAGGAGAATACGATCGGGCATTTAAAGAATACGACAGTGCAATAAAATTGAATACAACTAGAAATTCTCTTCAGGAAGCTTACGGGAGAAAAATTCTCGTACAGTGGAAACATAAGGAAACATTGCATTTTGTTTTTTCCTATCCCGAAGGCGGTATAGCAGATAGAAACATAGATGAAATTTCTATGGAATACCAGAAGAAATATTCAGAAATAAGTACCTTTCTCGGTCTTGGAGTGAATGATAAAATACAATGTTATCTTTTTCCGTCTGTAGAAAAGGCCCGTGAGATTATGGGAGTAGATCCGGGTTTTTCCCGGCCCCAGGTAAAACAGATTTACAGTTTATACGGTACGGAAGAGAAAGAACCTCCCGGCATACAGATAGGCAT
This sequence comes from uncultured Synergistia bacterium, assembly GCA_937888925.1. Next base: position 3,926 of record CALARM010000170.1, read on the forward strand.
GGTTCTTTCTTTTTATACAGGTAAAACCAGAAACAGAGAGCCCTTTTTTCACCGGGGATTTGCCGAATTTCTTTCTTCAATGGGAGAAAATTTTGAACAGAATGTCATAGATTTGAAAAATGACGGGAAATTTGTTCCTCTCATAACACTGAAAAATGATTTTTATCATTATCCCGGTGAGATTTCCTTTAAAGAAAGTGCTGCTTTTGTTGATTTTTTAATAAGTAAATACGGACTCGGACTTTTTAAGAAGGTCTGGGTGGCAGAAGATATGGACAGAGCATTTAAGAAGGTTTACGGAAAAACTTTTGAAGAGTTAGCAAAAGACTTTGATAAATCTATTAAAGACAGGGATAAAATAATAGTAAATGATAAAACTCCTGATGAGTAATTCCGGTAATTAAACAGTCCTGAAAATCTCTTTTAAAAATCTTGAAAATCGTGGTCAAATTTCTTGACATTTAGAAAAGTTTTCTGTATAATCAATTGAAATTAAGTTTTGATGCCAGTTCGTCTAATGGTAGGACAGCAGACTCTGGATCTGTTTGTGGGGGTTCGAGTCCTCCACTGGCAGGTAGCATGGCCTCATCGTCTAGTGGCCTAGGACGCCGGCCTCTCACGTCGGTAACGGGGATTCGAATTCCCCTGGGGCTATAATAAAATACCCGCCATAAAGCGGGTATTTTATTTTATCCTTAAAAAAGGAGAGAAAGATTATGAAAATATTAAATAAGATTTTTTTTGTTTGTTTTCTATTGTATTTCCTCGCAGTTGCTGCAATGGCTGATATGCCTGATGCAAATATGAAACGTACTGTTTTTGATAACGGCCTTGTAGTGTTAACCCATGAAAAACATGACAATCCTTTAATATCGATTCATATATGGGTCAGATGTGGTTCAATATATGAACCTCAAAGTATTCGCGGTATTTCTCATTTTTATGAACATATGATTTTCCGTGGCACCAATGATGTAAGAGTAGGAGAGATAAACCGCACAATAGAAAAATGGGGTGGCACGGTAAATGCCGTTACTTCAAAGGATTATACACAGTATTATTTTG
>CALARM010000171.1 GCA_937888925.1 uncultured Synergistia bacterium
TTTTACCTGAAGAAAGAGTGTTTATGGCATCACTCTGATGCCGGTAAAGTTTAATTTTCTTTTTCAGGAGATAGGCTATTATTTCTTTTGAAAGATCTATATTCAGTTCCCCGTAAACCGGCTCTCTCGGAGGTAATACTTCTATATGTTCTATTCTGTCTCTGTAAGGAACCTTATTTGTAAGTTCCCTGATTATTTTTTCCATTATTTTCAATCAATCTTTAACCGATCGGACTTTTTTGTGTAATGATAATACTCAGCATCTATATTGTGACGTGTAACGAGTAACGCATGACGGATAGTTCGTGATGCGTGATGCGTATTTAATCCAGGGGCGTTAATTAAACGCCCCTGCTCATCCTTCACCTTTCACTACTCACAGCTCACTAATGTAATTTCTGTAATCACCTATTATAACCTTCTTAAAAATATAAAACCATAATTTACATAATTGATTTTATATGCTATAATTGTTGACAGAAGATACCAGGTTTTTCAGAGAAAGGAGGTGATAAATATGGTAATAAATAATAAAAAAAATGACATGTATAATTATTTATTTTCCTCATTATTTATCATCTTTATAGTACTATTGCTGGTAATCTTAAATTCCTCTGAAACATACAGATCTGTCACTGACAGAGACAACAACAATTTACCCGACGAATACAGTAAACAAATGGAAGCCATACAGGAAAAACTTAAAGTCAATTCAGACATAGCAGACAAAAAAATTACCTTCAGACTTACATCAAGAGTATTACACTCAGAGCGCTTTTCCAGTGATTTCAATTATACCGGCATGATGCCAGAGACTATAAAAGTAGAATACACTATGAACGTGAAAGATGCCATGTTATTTCTTGACAACCGCTACAAACAAATAAAGAAAGATAAAAACTGGTATGTAACTAATGACAGACTGGACGAATATGATTTCAACCTTGCTGAAACAGTAAATGTAACAAGAGATATATGCAGAGAACTCAAAAAAGAATATCATTTACTTGCCGATGAGCCGTGGTTTTAAATCCATAAGGGTCTGCCTCAAAACAACCTTTTTGGGCAGACCCTATCTTCAGACAGAGATCGTGAAAGAGGATTTTTTATTATTAAATTTTCATATTATAATATATTAATATTATTCCCCTGAAAAAAATCAATCTATAAATTCTTTTTTTCTGACAACCATCTCTCTTTTATCCACAGGAGCATTTTCATCTTTTTCCACAGCGCCATCTCCCACATCTGACTGAATATCTGCCGTCAAAAAGCCCTTAAAAGAATCCATAAACTCATCGACAGTAAAGCGATTAAGGGAATAATAACTCCACCAGCCTTTTTTTCTTTCAATTACGAGATTGGCTTCTTTCAGTCTTCTCAGTTGCTGAGACACAGTAGTCTGTTTTATCTTCATCGCTTCTTCTATCTCTGAGACACATAATTCTTTCTCTGATAATAATTTAAGCAGCCTGAGTCTGGCAGGGTCACCAATAGCTTTCAGCATCTTAATATAATTTTGTATTTCCATAACACTCATCCATCATATGATAATATTATAATACAATTATTATAACATATAAAAAAATTACAGATCAAGTTATTTACAAAAAAATATAACTTTATATTTAAAATAACAGGATAATCACCTGTTATAGCAAATTATATTATAACCTGCAAATAATCCTCCTGTAACACCAGGAGTGTTACACATTACGACTTAGTAAAGATAAGAAGTAATCAGGAAAAAAGTAAAATAAGGAGGAGCGAGGATGAAAAAAAAGGTTAAAAAATCTTCAGGTACAATAAAATCAGCAGCAGAAAATAAACCTTCATTCATAGTGAGAGATAAAGAAGAAGGAAGAAAAAGTATTTCCCATGAAATGTCCGGTATAAAAACTGCCGGAAAAGAAATAAAGAAAAAACATATACCTGAAAGACATGTAATTTCTGATGAAAAGGCTTCCATAAAAAAATCTATCTCTTCACCGGAAGATAGAACTAAAAAAATTATGCCTGAAAGAACCGGCGCTCCACTGGAAAAGACTTCCATAAAAAAATCTATCTCTTCACCGGAAGATAGAACTAAAAAAATCATGCCTGAAAGAACCGGCGCTCCACCGGAAAAGGCTTCCACAGATAAAATTATAAAGAAAAAGAAAATAATAAAAAAAATAATACGATCCTCTTCAGGAGAAATCATAAGAAAAGAGATAAGAGACACAGGAGAAGTAAAAGAACAAAAAGGCACAGAAGAAGGTACTCTTATAAAAAAAATAAAGGACCGACGAGAAGAAAAAAAACCAATAAATATCTCAAAGGATCATAAAGTTCCCCGTGAGAATGGCAAAAACTCTCCTGGTATGACAGAAGGTATTACAGCAAAAGAAACAGTTAAGTTGAAAGAGGAGAAAACTACTTCGGATGATGATTTTATAAAGTCTCTTCTTATGACGGATGATGTTACACCGGAAGAAACAGTCAAGTTGAAAGAGGAGAAAAGTACTTCGGATGACGATTTTATAAA
>CALARM010000172.1 GCA_937888925.1 uncultured Synergistia bacterium
TTATATAAGGCAAATTATTTTTCTTCGTAAGAGCCTGCCAGGCAGAAGCTTTTTACCACAGTTCGGTATTGCTCGAAGGTTCACTAAAAATCCATGACTTTTTCAATAAGTTCCTCATATCTTATCTTCAGATTCTCAAGATCTTTTTTCTCTCCCTCTGATATATCTTCTTTTGCAGAGAGTTTTTCTATTGAAGCAGAGAGAGATCTTTCATCTATAACCCATTGTTCTATGAGTTGAAGCTTTGTATCTGATATTGAAAAAGCACTGCATATTTCTTTTATCAACTCATTTTCACTGGCACAGAAATCATCATCTACATAGCCGATTGCTATAAGTTCAACAAGCAGTATTATCCTTGCTTCCCTCGACGTGAATATCTGCCATGCTTTATTTATCTCTTCTACTTTAACGGCATCATTCATGTGAAGACCCATTTCTTCCGTTAACTTCTTTAAAAGAGATACTTCTACAACCTTTATCTTATTATCGATTTTTATAAGTTTTTGAGCCAGATAAAGGAAATTTTTCTTTTCTCTCTCATTTAATTTTTGTAAAAACATGATTTTAACTCCTTATCAAACATCGTAACGCGTTATAATCTTGACGCGTTACGGGTGGTTCGTGATGCGTAATGCGTATACACTCACTTTTCACTACTCATGACTCACAACTCACCAGAACATAGTATATCACATAAAAGGGAAGTTTCAATAAGAGGAGAATTATCAGTCAGAAAAAAGGATTTATTTATGAAAAAAAAACTATATGATGCAATGTTAATAAATATGCCCTTTGACTATTTTTCGTGGCCTTCCATAGGACTCAGCCTCTTAAAGGCATCTCTCAAAGGGAAGGTATCATGTAATATCAGATATTTTTCTCTCGATTTTGCAGAGAAATTCTGTTCTCCACGGCTGAATAATATGATAGCCAACAATTACCCCTCGGCCATGTGTCAGGTCGGAGAATGGATTTTTTCATCCTGCAGTTCAGCCGGTGGCACTTATATAAAAAATGTATTACAGGGAGGGCTCAGGGAATATAAAAATATCAGTGTTGCCGGAGATATTATCGATGAAATAGTCTCTGTAAAAAACATGGTGAATGATTTTCTTGAATATTGTGTCATGGAGATCCTTGACAGTAAACCTTCCGTAGCTGGTTTCAGCAGTAATTACGGACAGCAGTTATCATCTCTCTGTCTTGCGGAAAAAATAAAAAAACAGTCGCCTGAAATATTTATATTATTCGGAGGATGTAACTGTGAAGGTGTTATGGGAGCAGAAATCATAAAAAATTTTCCTTCTGTAGATGCCGTCGTATCGGGAGAGGGAGAGCCTGTATTTTCAGAGATAGTGCAAAGAGTGCTTTCAGGTAAATCCATATCGGACATTCATGGGGTTTATACAAAAGACAATATAAAAAAGATTAATTATGTCAATACATTACCTGTGACAGATATGGACAGTCTCCCCTGCCCTGATTACGATGATTTTTTCGAACAGTGGAACAATAGTTCTCTCTCTAAAAATCCCGATATAATAAACAATAAATACTACAGACCTGTCATACATTTTGAGACATCCCGCGGCTGCTGGTGGGGTGAAAAAAAAAGATGCACTTTCTGCGGTTACGGACAGGATATTCATTTCAGAAGCAAACATCCCGGCAGAGCACTTGAAGAATTTTCATATCTTACTGAAAAATATCCGGAATTCATCGTCGTTCATGTAGATAACATAGTTGACATGAAATATTTTAAAGATTTTTTACCTTATATTAAATCAAATAAACTGTTACTCCACCATGTGAAGGCAAATGTGACAAAAGAACAATTACAGATTGTAAGTGCCAGGGTACAAAATCACCTGCAGCCGGGTATAGAGAGCCTGTCGACCGGTGTGCTGAAACTTATGAGAAAAGGAGTGACGTCTCTTCAGAACATACAGTTTTTAAAATGGGCCAGAGAATTCAATATAGATGTTCACTGGAATTTATTATGGGGCTTTCCGGGAGAAAGTTCTGAAGATTACCGTATTATGTCAGAGCTAATACCTATTTTGAGCCACCTGGAACCTCCTAAAGATCATGGTTCCATATATGTGAGCCGCTTCAGCCCCTATTTTGAAAATCCTGAAGACTTCGGTTTTTCAGAGCTTATACCTTATGGCGCATACAGATATATTTATCCGTCCCTTACGGAAGAAGCAATAAAGAATATAGCTTTTTTCTTCACTTTTAACTATAAAATCCCTCAGGATACGGAGGAATATACAAAACCTGTGAAAGAAGCAATTGAAAAATGGATCCATGCTTATCCTGAAAGCAGCCTTATATATATGGACTACAGAAAACACCTTATTATAAGTGACAGAAGATCCGGAGCAAAAGAAGAGATTACAATTATTTCCGGTCTGGAAAGACTCCTTTATCTTGCCTGCGATTCTATAAAATCAATTTCTGAATTAAAGAATATAGCAGAAAAATATAGAGGAAAAAAATACAGTGAAGAAGAAATTCTGGA
>CALARM010000173.1 GCA_937888925.1 uncultured Synergistia bacterium
TCCGAAAGTTTTTCCGTATCTATTTCTTCATTGTTTTTATATGTTATCTTCGAAGGAAGGCCTGATGCCACTCCGATCATGCTGTCTCTGTAATAAAATCTGTTAAACGATACGGATGGATGTCCGTATTTACCGGTTTGAGCACCGTTTTCAGAGGCAAAATCGAAATTTCCTTCTTTTATAATGGTACTGTACAGGTCGAGAGGCACAACCCTTACCTGTGTGAAGAGACCGAATTTTGTCATCTGTGAAGAAGCTGCTTCCGAAAGGAGTATCAAATCTGTAAGGCCTGATGGCGCTATGATTTCCATGGCAATTTCCTTCCCTTCAGGAGTAAGCCACATGCCCCTCTTATTCTTTTTATAACCTGCTTCATTCAGAATTTTTACTGCTTTTTCACTGTTATAATCATAAAGGGTAAGATCTTTAAAGAATTTTTTTGTGAGCCATTTATCCCTTAAAGATTTCGGTACGGCAAGACTGTAATCTGTAACTGCATCACCGCAGGAATAGGCTATATTTTTTATCATTTCCCTGTCCAGGATATGGGCCACTGCTTTTCTGAAATTCAGATCATTTACAGGACTTTTTTTACAGTTACATATGAGTCCGAATTCGCTCATATCGGAAGGAGTAACAATCTCTGTATCAGGATTTTTCTTTAAAATTTCCTGTGCCACATCAAAGGGACAGGCAGGAGCAACTCCATCCATTTCCTCTGCTATAAGATAGGACCATACTACTTCATTGCTGCCCCACCTCATTATCCTTATCTTATTTATTTTTACATTCTCTGCCTCATAGTAAAGGGGAAATTTATCGAGCATTATATCTGAAGATGTGACTTTCCCTATCCTGAAAGGTCCTGTTCCTACAGGCATTTCAGGGTGGTATTTATAGAGGACTTCCCTTACTTTCTGTTCATCTTTTTTTTCTTTCTGAAGGGCAGGAACCATATCTGCCCATCTGCCGAAAATATGACAGGGAGATGTAATGAATTCTGTAAGAGCTCTTATGGTATTGGTAGGAGACGGTTTTTTCCATATAAACAGAACGGTATTTTCGTCGGGACATTCAATTCTTTCAAGATTTCTCCATATTTCCAGGTTTTTCAGGTAGCCTATATAGAAGGTTGTCTTCACATCACTGCTTCCGAAACCATGTCCGTCATGCCATAGAACTCCCTTTTTTAACCTCACTGTAAGAGTCAGATTGTCTCTGCTTTCCTCAAACGATTCTCCCAGTCTGGAAATATATTCTCCTCTGGAGGGAATATATATAAAAAGTGGTTCATGCACGAAGGGCCCTGCTGCTCCCACTCCTCCCGGTGCCCAGGGGTTTCCATGATAGGCAGGAGGTATGTCCCAGTTTCCTGCAGTATAAAATACTCCTTTCTCGGCTTTTCTCACACTGCAACCTGAAAAGAGAAGAGAGAAAATTAAAAGGATGTGTAATTTTTTTAAAAACATCGATTCATACTTTTCCTTACAGTATTTATAGCACTTTAAAAAAGATAATTTCCCCCTCTAGATACTAATAAAGACATTAACATAGAACAAAAAATAGAACAATCTGTAAATAAAGACTGAAAATAACGATAGGTGCAAAAAGAATTTCATGAATATTTTATATTAAAAAGTTTTTCTTTCATTTTTTTTGCCTGATGTTTTTTTCTGTCTTTTTACTGATATTTACTTTTCAAGTAAAATTGATATTATTGAAAAAATTAATGAAAAGAGGTGAATTTATGGTAAAAATTATATCTTTTTTAATTTTGCTTATGTTTATAACAGGTATATCTTATGGTGCGGAAAATCTTATTATGACAGATATGTACAGTTATGTGATTAATATTACCGGCTCGGATAACGGTGATGACCTTTTTGTATGCACCTTCACAGTAAAGAATAAAAGCGGTAAAATTCTGTATAATCCACGGATTGTTGCCTCTCCTGGTAAAGAAGCTTTAATAGAAACAGGAAATGAAAAGGATATTAATATTAAATTTAATATACTCATAAACAGGGAAAAAGACGGTGCTCTTTACAATATTAAAACCTTAAAATCACAGAAAGTAATCGATACATTTACAGGAACAGTAACATTTGAACAATAAATGTTTCTCTTAGCTGAAGAAATATAAAATCCCGGAAGGGATTTTTTTATTTACTATTTTTTTCTGTAAATAATCGTATGTTAATTAAGTAATGATCTCACTCCTCACCACACATTCAGATGCCTGACGAAAAGCATATTCTCATATTTAGCTGTGACCCGCTCCGGTCATGCCTGTTTAAAATTCATATGATTTTTATAAAAAATATTGACTTTTGATATTTAATAATATATAATGATATTTATAAATAATTAATGATATAAAATATTGGAGGAATTTTAATGAAAACATGGTATGAAGGACATGACAGGGCCTATAGAAAGCGAAAGGCAGACGGATGGACAGGGTGGTCAGAAAGAAGGGAAGAAGTAGAAGAGACAGTATCTGTTCTGGAAAGAGTTATTCTTGCCGATTATGTTCCGAAAAAAGGCAGATTTCTTGAGCTGGGATGCGGTGCAGGAGATTTTACATTATGGGCAGCGGGAAAGGGTTATGAAGCTTACGGTGTTGATATTTCTCCCGCTGCTGTAGACTGGGCCAGGGAAAAAGCAGAAAAAAATAATTTGAAAATTGATTTTCGTACAGGTAATGTTCTGAATCTGGAAGGTTATTCAGATGATTTTTTTGATTTTATTCTGGACGGGCACTGTCTGCACTGTATAATAGGAGAAGATAGAAAACTTTTTCTCTCCAGTGCCTTCAGGGTTTTGAAAAGAGGCGGTTTTTTTCATATAGGTACAATGTGCAATGAACCGGGTTTTGATGACGGCAGTTTTGATACTCATAGCAGATGCACCGTTTACGGTGATATTGCCAGCAGATATATTGGCCTTCCTGAAGATATACTGCAGGAGATCAGAGAGGGAGGATTTCGTATTTTACACAGTGAGATAATAAAATCAAACAGTAATGGTATCGTGCAGGAAGGTCTTCTTGTAGAGTGTAGAAAAGACTGACATGAATTTCAGATTGCATCAGATTTTATAAAGAGGCAGAAAAAAACACAGTACAATGTTTTTTTCTGTCTCTTTGTGTTTTTTTGTAATTCAGATATTTTATGTGAGATATGATTTATTGAGTTAATATGACTGTATAGTTTCGTTTTTTTCCTTCTCTCCTGTCTTTTCTGGATGCTCTATTTTTTAGATTAAATATTATTGTAAATACAGGGTTTTTGTCGTTTTTTTATCATCCTATCGTTTTTTTATGTCTGATTTTACTATATTTACTTATATGTTTATGTTAACAATTTTGTTACATTTTTTTAATATTTCAGAGAATTTTTTGTGGTATATTTATTTCGAAAAGGCCCTTTAGAAATGGGTAAAGGAAGAGTTGTAATAAGGGATTTAAATGCTATTTTCAGTATTAAAATACTTATAAAGAAAGGATGTATCTTTATGCCAGTAATAGGCCAGTATGGTGGACAGAATTTTGGAGGTTTTATGGTAGCAGATCGCAGTATTAAATCTTCTAATACTCCGAGAGAGCTTACGACAATAGGTTTTTCACCTCCTGATAAAACGGGAAAAAAAGAGTTAAACCAGAATCTGAGTGCTATGAATGATTTTTACGGGAAGGATGCTTCCGGGTTTACTCCTGTAACGGCAGAAAATAATAAAGAAGTGGATGAACCTCACTACTTTGCTCCAGAACCTCAGAAAAGAGGTTTGTTTTCCCGGGAAAAAAGCGGACATTTCGATGATGCCTTAAATTCTCTATGTTCACCCGGTTCGAAAAAGGGTATAATCGGTGCAACCTCAAATTCTGCAAAGTTTTTTGGACTTGGTTCTTATTGCCTCGCAGGAGGAGCTGTTGAAAAGATAACCACTTCTACTACTCTTGGTAAAGTTGTAGGCACTGCAGTCGGAGTTCCCATGGCGGTAATAGGTGGAGGTCTCGGACTTATCTTTGGAACGTTAACGGCTCCTCTGAATGGACATGGTCTTATGTGATTGTATATTTCTGAACATATTAACGTTAAATGTTTGAGATAATTTTTATCTGACAGATCCTTATTCCCTGGTGATTTTACACGGAATATCTTAAGATACTCAAATTTTAACAGAAAATAGAAAGCGAGGTAAATACTTATGATCGGATCGTTGAAAAATACCGGTATTAATAACAATCAGTATTTAATTGCAAATCAGACAGGTATTAAAACAAGAGAAACACAGACTTCTTTCGATATAAAAGAAAATGAGCCAAAAAAACTTGACCCAGAGGTTCTGAACAAACATCTTACTGCAACAAAAGATTTTTATACGAAAGATACAAATGATTTCACTTCTATGGAATCTGCAAAAAATGCTGATAATACAGGCAATAAAGACATGGAAAATCTTAATCTGACAGGTAATGTTAATGATCCCGGGACTCCTCAGGAAATCAGGGATTTTGCCGGAAAAGAAGATCTGGAAGGGAATGTGGCTTATTCTAAAAAGGATAATGTCCTTACACTCGTAGACAATGGACGTGAGAATGCTTCATGTCTAGAGGAGAATTATTTTGATGGAAAGTCCCATGAAGGTGTGATGAGAGGCGGCGAGCCTGATAAGCCCACGAATTATTATTATTGTGCCACTCCTACCGATGATCCCGACCATGTAGAATTAATGGGTACCGGTGAAGGTAAATATGGCAAAAAGTGGAAGGCCCATGTTTACAGAACTGAAGGCCCTGATGGTAAAATAACTTATAATACTGTGATGGGAAGCAATAAACCAGATCCTGCATTCAGTGCCAATGTAAATATGAAATACGATGCCGGCACTGTTGATGACCCGAAGACACCGTCAGACATTAAAAATCTTGCCCATGAAGATATGGAAGGAAAGATTGCCTATTATAAAAGCGGTAATGTTGTTACAGTAATGGATAATGCCTGTGACAATCCTTCAAAGCTTCCTGAAGAGAATTATTTTGACGGAAAACAGCATGAAGCTGTCATGAAGGGCAGTGATCCCAATAATCCGATACATTATAATTATATAGTTCAGCCGGATCCGAAAGACCCTGAGCATGTCACTCTATACGGGGAAGGGACAGGAACCTATGGAACAGGATGGGATGGAGATGTATACAGAGTGGTAGACCATGACGGTAAGGTTTCATATAAATCGGTTATCAGAATGAACAACAGGAGAGAGGCTATTGTAACAGGAAACAGTACTGTTTCTGACGATGGTGTAAAAAGGGATATTAACTGCTACAGACTCGGTTCTATGGACTGTTCTGAAGCCTATAACATGGATGGAACGTTTAATAGAGACTGGCTGTAATATGAAAAATATTTATACAAATGAAATGGGGTATGTAACGGAAAAAAGTATCTGTGAATCTGATGTTTCGTCTTGTTCTGTGCCGGAATGATAATAATAGTAAGTGCTGATTGTAAAATAGACACAAAAAAACGATAATAAAATATCCATATAGAAAAATAATATATATAAATACCTGCAAAATCTGACCTTTTGCATTTTTTATTCTGCTTCATATATTAAAGAAATCATATATTTCTCTCATTTTCATATCTTTTTTTTACTATAAATTAATGTTATCATAAATTTTATATATCGATTAAGCCTTTATATGTTAAAAGCTATTACCGGTCGGGATAAGGACATAAACATAAAAACCATTTAAAATACTTAATATCATTGCAGAAATGAGCAGAATATAAAAAACTGTGGAAAAAATATATAAACTCATAAAAGAAAATAAATTATGGATTGAAGAAAAAGCTCTGTATTATATAAATACATACAGTGAGATTGAGAATCTGAACACCTGTGAAGGGCAGAAAGTATTTACCTTTAACAGTATTCATGAAACCCTGCTCTTAAGCCTGATACATGAGAAAAATCCTCTTAATAAAAATACTTATGTAGAACATATATGTTCTATGTCTGGAATTTTACATGCCAGAAGATACAGAGAGAAAAAAATAAATCACAGGGAATTTTTATTTTTACTGAAATATTATATTCAGGCCCACAGCGATCTCCTTTTACAGGGAGCATACAGTGACATACATCTGGATGCATGTTCAATTACAAACATTGTTTTTCGTTTTATAAAAAATGGCTTTATTATGGAATGGCTTAATATGGATTATATAATCAACATAAAAGCTCTGGAAACAGGCCTCAGATATAATGAAAGAGAATGGAAATATTTAGAAATATTGAAATATCCTGTTGTTCTGGTAAATGGAGAAAATAAAATCACAGTATTAAACAGAGCAGCAGAAAAGATGATAGAAGAATATACCATACCTGATAAAAAAGAATTTTTCTCATCCCATATACTGAAATACATAGAATCGGAAATATTTATTTTTTCTCTGATGAATAATTTTACCTTTACCTTTCCTGTAAAAATCAATATAAAGAACAGGCCCTGTTATTTTAATATAAAAATGATAAAAATACTTTCCGGGAAAAAAACTGACAGGGAAATTGCCGTAATCTTATCTGAAACGACAGAAGACATGGAAAATCCTGATAGAAACAGTATTCTTCATCGCGGCCTTTCAATTGAAAATCTCGTAGTAAAAATAGCAACCAGATTTATTAATATAGACTTTGACACTTTTGACAGTGAAATAGAAAAAAGCCTCAGGATTATAGGAGAATATACAGGAACAACATGTATTATAACTATTTTTTCAGAAGATAATACCTGCCATTATGAATGGTTTCCTGAAGGAACAATCACTACAGAATATTCTCAAAGTAGTAATAATAAAAAATTTCCCTGGCTTATGGAGATGATAGAAAAAGGTAAAACAATTTATATACCAAGAGTTGCAGATATGTCCTGTGAAGCAGAGATAGAGAAAGAATATTTTAAAAAAATTAATGTTAAATCCGTACTTGCCATTCCCCTCTGTCTTAATAAAAAACCTCTGGGTTATATGGGATTTTATAATTATTACAATTTGAAAAACTGGTATAAAGATGATATAAAACTCCTCACACTCCTGGGAGATATATTTGTAAATGTATGGCACCGTTATGAAACAGACAGGCAATTAAAAAAATATCAGGAAAATCTTGAATATATGGTAGCAGAAAGAACTTATGAACTGACAGTTGCAAACAGACAGCTTGAAGAAGAAATCTGCAGCAGGAAAAAAGCAGAAGCCTATCTGAACCACTGGCTTTCTATGGAAGAATTAATTACAAATATAGCTACCAGATTTATTAATATTACAGTAGAAAATTTTGAAAGAGATATAAGGCACAGTCTTGAAGCCATCGGAAAATTCGTAGAAATAGACAGAGCATGTCTGTATTTTTTTGAAATAAATAATAATTCCTGTAATTATGAATATTCTTTGGAAAATAACAGAAAAGATTGCAATGGAAAAATGATTTCTGATTTTTTTTACAGTATATTAAAAAAAATAGGTAATTTTGAAGAAATAAATATTTCTTCTGTTTCATCTCTCGATGAAAAAAGAGAAGATAAAAAGTTATGGAAGTCCCATCATATCGAATCCATATTCATGATCCCTCTTTACAGTAGAAACAATCTGACAGGTTCTTTCTGTTTTATCATGAAAAATAAACATAGAGAATGGAGTGATGAAGAAAAAAGACTGGCTAAAATAACAGGTGAAATTTTAATAAAAGCCTGTGAAAGGTTCCGTATAACAAAAAAAATGAATATACCTTCAGAACCATCTTCAGAACTTATGAGGTACCATAATATTATAGGTAAAAGCCAGGCAATGCAGGACATATATTCCAAAATAGAATATCTTTCAGACATTCAGAGTACAGTCCTTATTACAGGTGAAAGCGGAACAGGTAAAGAGCTTATAGCAGAAGCACTGCATTACAAAGGGGTAAGAAGACATAAACCTCTTATAAAGGTAAACTGTCCTGCTCTATCGGAAAGCCTCCTTGAAAGTGAACTCTTCGGTCATGTAAAAGGAGCTTTTACCAGTGCAGTTAACAACAGGACAGGACGTTTTAAACAGGCAGATGGAGGCACTATATTTCTGGATGAAATAGGTGATATATCCATTGAAACACAGAAAAAATTATTGAGAGTTCTTCAGGAGAAAGAATTTGAGCCTGTTGGTTCCTCTGTATCTGTAAAAGTAGACATACGCCTTATATCTGCTACGAATCAGGATCTTACTGAAAAAGTCAGAAAAGGAGATTTCAGGGAAGATTTATATTACCGTCTTGAAGTGGTGGAAATAAAACTGCCTCCTCTCAGAGAAAGAAAAGAAGATTTAATGTTAATTTCAGAATATTTTATAAATATGTACAGTAAAAAATTAAATAAAAAAATAACATCTATGTCTGATGAGGTCCGTAATATTTTTATGAATTATTCATGGCCAGGTAATATAAGAGAACTTGAACATACTGTAGAACACAGTCTTATATTCTGTAAAGGTGAAGAGATTATAGCTGAAAATTTACCTGATAAATTTAAATATCTGAATAATAAACCTGTAGACGAACATAAAGAATCATGGGAAGCAAAAATTGTATCGGAATTAAAAGAACAGGAATTAAAAAAAGCAAAAAATAATATAGATAAAATTGACAGTGAAATTATTGCAATAAAAAAAGCTCTGGAAGAATGTAACAATAATATAAGTAAAGCCTCGAAAATTCTATCCATGAGCAGGCCGACATTATATAAAAAAATGGAAACATATAAAATAATAATGTAAAGATAGCTGTTATTATAGTGGAAATTCCCGGTAAAGGTTCAGAAGAAATAGAGTGAAGTGACAGAAAACAACAATTATTTATCTCTATATTTTTTTCAGGTTCTTGAAAAAATATTGCCCTGCAGAGGTGAGATGCTTGGCCCCATATATATCAACCTGAGGCTTTCTATGTAAGAGAAAGCAGTAATTGAAAGGTGGAAGATTTCTTTTTTTTGTCAATGATGGTGTCCAGGTAATTTTTATCCCTTTATCTCTTCCTTGTATTATAGTGTAGTTTGTTGTGAACTACACTATAATCTTAATTCAACACAGTACTTGACCTTTAAAAAATAAAAAATCCTATGTAATCCAGCTGAAAAATAGAACAAGTCTGGTTGAAAATTAGACTTTATTTATTCCTGTATAATAATAAGGTTTTTTTAGAGTAAGCTTGTTTCGAGCATCTATAGTGTATTTTATAACTTATTAGAATTTAAATAATTCTTAATGCGTAATGCGTAATGCGTAATAGGTTATTACCCCTTCGCATCATGCTTTACTTATTACGAGATCATTAATTATGGATTGTTATGAAATTAACTATAATTGGCTAAAGTCGAGTATAAAATAAATATATTAAGATTTATTTTTTTTAACGTTGCTTTTTGCCTATTTTTATATAAAATTACTATTTTTGCGGTTAACAATTTGTTAACAAATTATTTAAATAATTTCGCATTTAATCTGTTATGATAAAACAGAAATCAAATATGAATTATTTATGATTATTTTAGTATTTAAGGAGTGATTTTAATGATTGGTGATATCAATCTAAGCAGGAAAGAACTAAAAGATTCAGCTGTAAAGATGTTAGGCAAGCTTAAGGAAAAATCTACAAAGAGTGAAACCCTTTTGGGAAAAATTGACTATAAGGGTTTAGATTGTTTTGTTTCGGCAAGCAACATAGAAACTGAAACTACTTATCTATTTAGGTGGCAAAGCCCGGAAAAGGGAGAACATTTTCTTCATGATAAATATTCTACTTCAAAAGATGGAGAATTTTACGGAGAGCGTTATAGGAATTATAAAGGAGAATCTATCGGAAGTGTCTTTAATTATTTGAAAGATGGTTATGGAGAAACTCACTTTAGTATCGACCAGGATTTAATTCGTGGTACTATTGATGAGATTACAGACAGACTTATTGATGGAGAAGAGGTTTTTATAGAAGAAGAAAAATTAATAAGAGGCACACTTAATGGGGACTATATAAATGAAGGGGAATTCTACAGTACTTTTGATAATACAAGGACACCATTGAATTTGCAATTATTATGTGGTGGTCGAGAAGGTTATAGAACTACTTATTCTACAATTACTCAACTTAATTCCGTATCAGACCTTGAAGCCCTGACCAGAATTGAAACTTTTGAAGAACCGAAGACAGAATTCGAAAGAATTGGTCAGTTTTTCGAAAAACTTGATTTAAAATCATCAAATCAGGAAAATCGTAAATACTGCTATCGTTTAAATGAAACAAAGGAGACAGGTTACAGTATTTACCCGGGGGATACCATATCTCCTTTTGAAGCAGCAAAACAAATTATGGACGGTAAATCTATAATGATTCATAAGAGTCCTATAAAACTTGGCCCTGAACATGATCTTTGTGCTACACCACTAACATTGAACACCTACTGTTCAGGAGAGGACATCCTTATTTCTTCCGTTGAAGATTTAGAAAAGTTTATGAAAAATATTTAAACCGGAAGGATGTATGGATGAAATAAGCAATACTCACGTATCAAACAGGTAGTGAGTGAAAATATAAAGAATATTTTTAAGATAAAGGAGTGTAATTTATGAAAATAGGGAAAAATGCAGATTTTCAGACAGTATTAACTGGAAATAAGGCAAAAATTTTAAATGGTGAAAATGAAACGAGTAAAGACAGAGTAATACTGTGCGAAAGAGAAAATGATAATTTCTTAACAATGGGAAAGCAACTGCAAGATATGAAATCTTCCAGCTTTGCTTCTAAATTTGATTTTAATGAGGATTCTGCTATGGGCACCGCGCTAGGTGGTATAACCGGTGCAGGAATGGGTTTCATACTGGGTAGTATGGTCAGTACAGGAGGAGGGCCAGTTGCAGCAATATTCTTTGGTGCTATGGGAGGAGCAATTGTAGGAGGAACTACAGGGCTTGTAATATCAAACATGGTGCTGGATGGAACCATATAAATTATAAAAATGACTAAATTCCTCATTACTGCAACAGATAAAAGAGTATCCATAAAAACTTCTGTCTGGCAGGATATGGAGAAGAAAGATGGTTTTTTTATATAGCATTAAAGATTAAATAAGGGCTAGTTTATTGTAATGTAAAACAGATTATATAAGGCACATGTGATTTTTCTTCGTAAGAGTCTGTCAGGCAGAAGTTGATAAAGCGGAACAGAATCAATATTTCAATATTGTTCCTTTTGCACCTGCAAAATCCTGCTGAAAAATGCACTTTTTTTCTCTCAGAATCCGGTTGAAAAATGTACATGTTAAAATTCTATATACCAGTCTTATTTTAGGAGAAGTGTTAATAACCAGATCCAGTAAAAACATGTATATGCTCTTTTGATATCCGTTATCTACTCTATCGCTTATCCTGTCTGCAGTAGTATATCCAGTATTTTTATAACAGGTGCTCCCATATGCTTAATCTTTTCCATGAGGGGATATTTTTTTCTTATAAATACAGGCTCTCTTACATTCAAGAGCAGGACAATCAGCATTTATGTTGAGAGCCATGTTAAAATCATTGAGAGCTCTCTTCATATCCCCTCTTTCATAATAAAAATTACCTCTGTTCATATAAGCCCTGAAAAAATCTTCAGGTTTATTTCTACTGAAAACTTTAAAGCTATAAGGACTTATACTTAAAGCTCTGTTAAAATCAATGAGAGCTTTATCATATTCTCCTTTTTTATAATAACTATAACCTCTGTTATTAATTGCATCCACGTAATTTTCATCAATCTTTACAGCTCTGTCGAAATTTAAAATAGCCCTGTCATAATCTCCTTTATCCATATATACTTTTGCCATATTATTAAAGGCAGAGGAAAAATTCTCTCTCAGATTTATTGCATTATTGAAATCTTTAATAGCTCTGTCATAATCTCCCTTTTTATAATAACTATACCCCCTGTTATTATATATACTGCCGTAAAGTGAAGAAGCATCAGGAACATGGTTCAGAAGGAAATCATAATCATCTGCAGCTTTATCATAATCTCCTCTGTCCATATAGCCACAGGCCCGATTGTACAGAGCCTGATACATACGGGGATTTTTCTCAAGAACATCATTCCAGAGTGTTATGCTGTCATGCCATACCTGACATCTCTGCCAGGTGAGCATACTCAATATAACAATCATGAGAGTGAAAATCGTTATAAATAAAATTCTGAATATGTTAGAAGCATATTTTATATAGATCCAGTAAAAAAATTCCCCGGCAATATAAAACAGCCCTGTATATGGTATATAAGTATAACGGTCGGCAACTATTTGATCCATATTAGGTACAAGCTGGAGTAAAGGAAAAATTGTGATAAAGAAAAATAAAAAACCGGCCCATATTTTTTCCGTATATCTTTTCGAATATATCACACCTGCAGTTAAAATCAGTATCAGTAAAGGAGAAAGATATATCAGAGGAGAAAAATGTTCTGGCCTGTTATATATTATGGAAAGATTTATCGGCCATACAACTTTAAAGAGATAAAAGATAAGGCCATAACAGGCAATTAAAGAATTATTTAAAATAACGAAAAAATTACATGGCACAGAAGAAGAAAAAGAATTTAGAGTGGTAAAGGCAAAAATCAGACATATGAAAAAGAAAGGAATTTTATCAGTTACGATGGTCAGGTTAAATTTTCTTTTTAAAAAATAACAGTCAAGAAGGAGCAATACAAAAGGAAGAGTAACTCCCACAGGTTTTGATAAAAGTGACAGAAGAAACATAAAAAGAGAAAGAATATAAAATTTTACAGATATTTTTTTTCTGAATTCAATATAAGCCAGTAAAGTTAACATGAAAAAAAAGGTTGATAAAACATCTTTCCTTTCGGAAATCCAGGCAACAGATTCTACATGAAGGGGATGTATGCCCCATAAAAGAGATGTTATAGATGAAGCATACATATTATTCCCCAGTCTCAGGATAAGACAGAATATAAAAAAAGTATTGAAAAGATGGAGCATCAGATTTGTCTTATGGTATACAGAAGGGTTCAGATAGAAAAAATGTCTTTCCACTGCATAGGATAATATGGTAAGAGGATGATAGAGAGTATAATAAGATGAAGTAAATATCTTTTTCACAGACCCGTAAGATAAAAAGAGAATAGTAGAATTTTCCGTAACATATCTGTTATCATCCCAGTTAGTAAATTCATTCCACAGAGAAGGAGAAAAAGCAATAAGAGTTACAGATAAAATAATAAAGACTGATAATAAAATAGCCGGATAAGAATAATTTTTATATTCCATAAATATTGATCTCAATAAAATCCTCTTTTTTTTATATTCCTGCAGGCATCTTATAGTTAGTTTTATAATAATCCATGAAAGAGTAAGCTGTGATTATTTTTTCATCTATAATTGAAAGAGATAGGACATTTTCATAAAAAACATATCTCCTTCTGTATCATACATGCCCAGATCATTCTGAAAATATCTCTTATTATAACCTGCAAAGAAAACAGTGCCGGGATTGGGGGTCCATGTAAAGAGAAGATTTATCCCCAGTCTGTGTCCATAGGAATTATAATCTATAATATTCCTGAAAGCCAGATCCCTGTTAAACTGGTATGTAAGAGCATTTCTGAAAATACTTACATCGTAAATTATTTCATCTGTAACAGGGTCAGAAAGTTTACCTCTGGAATAAGTAAAGGTATTCCTGAAATTTTCCCCGGGTCTAACGTTTACAGTCATATTAAATCCGGAGGAATTTCCCATGAGCAACCTGTCAGGATCATAATTGACTTCTTTCCCCCAGTAAACGTTAAAACCTCCTGAGATGGTTTTACTGTAAGATGTATAGAAACTGACACCTGCAATAGATGGATAAAAATCGATACCGCCGTATTTCAGATAATCGAAATATGCATAGCCTCCAAAATTTGTCTGATTTGCAAGTTCGAAATAAATATCTGTACCGGCACTGCTTTCCGTAAGATTTCCATTGTAATCATAGTAAAAATCTCCATAAACAGAAGTACCCAGTGCCCTTAAGAATACAGTATCATCTTCTGCAAGGAAATCATATCCGAGCCATGTAGAATATTTCTTATAACCTGTTCTGTAAATAAACCCCGTATCTGCCTGAAAATCAGGATCTACAGACGTATGTGACAGGCCATAATAGAGATTTCTCCCTGTATAGTTAAAAGTCATGTCAGAAGCGCCTCCATATCTGAGAGATCCATCTTCATCTCCTGTGTCAGAGTTTAATCCCTGGAAATTCAGGCTGTACTGTCCGAATTTCAGTTCTCCGTCTATACCGTAAACTCTGTTATGGGAATCTGCAAATTCCCTGTCGGTAAATATAAAACCTATCTGAGACTCTTCAAATATGTCTCTTTTCATTCTGAGTATTGTGAAAAGGGCATTTTCTTTATATTCAGGGTCACCTGGTTCATAAAGATCTCCTGGAGCAGAATCTGAAGCCATGATAAAACCTATGGTGTTTTTACCTGCCTTTCCTGTAAGTTTCAATCCTCCTTCAGGTTTCACTATGTTCCTTGTATAAACAGTCATGAGAGGTGTTTCAAATATATCCCGGCCTTCCAGGAAAAAAGGTCTTTTTTCGGGAATATAGATAGGAAATCTTGTATTTACATCTATCTGTGGCGCATCTGCTTCTACCTGGCTGAAATCAGGGTTCAGAGTGGCATCGAGTGTAATGGTCGAAGTAAGTCCTATTTTAAAATTTATCCCCGGGTCTATGTTAAAAGGTTCCCGGGAAAAATTATTATCTTCATCCTTTTCTCCGGTGCTTGATGTTACAATGACAGGAATAATCTGTACAGGATGGCCTATATTTATATCCTGAAAACCGCAAAAAGTGCCTTCCTCTTGCTGCCAGTCAGGTATATCCCTTGATTCTGCCTTCCAGGAAACTGTTTCACCTTTAGATGGAATTGACCTCGTAATACGGAGCCCCCAGAGGGTATCTATACTCAATTCGGGAAATTTTATACTGGAAAAGGGCAGACATACCTCCACTGTATAACCATCATCTGCAAGAATTCCTTTAGAGGTAAACTGTGTATCCCAGTTATAATCGCCATTTCTGGCATCTGCCTGTATACCAAGGGGATTGAAAGAAAAGAGATAATAATTTCTCCTGTCATAATAGGTGTCAAAATAGATGGATACTGTATCATCTGCGGAAATACTGTCTCTTTTAGCAATAGTGCACCTTATACTGTCTTTTTCTGTGCTAAAAGCATGAAAGGCTATATATATATTCTCTTTATCATAGCCCATATATACAGAGGTCTTTTCCGATGGTTTTGTATTGTCTCCCGGCCAGGTCTGAAAATCAAGAGATAACTCTATGGCCTCACTCCAGCATTTATCATCAAGAAGGCCGTTTATCAAAGGAGCTTCTGTTACAGAAGGTATAATAAAATCTCCTTTATTATTCCCTTCCTCTGCTGCTTTTGTAAAGGAAAAACAGAATAAAACCGGGAGAAATATAAAAAGATATATTAAATTTTTTCTGTTAATCATTATTAATCTACGCGGGCTGCCTTTCATAATAAATTCATCATCGTCATTATGAATTCTGCTTCTATTTTTTTCTTTCTCTTCTGTATTCTTATCATCTTTGAATATATAGCCGATCCGACATTAAGAGGCTATCCAAAAAGTATAATATAGTCTACCAGGTTAAAAATTTCCGATTTTATGTTATAAAATTCATAGAAAATATAAATTTTTCAAACAATTAAACCCTAATTTAAATTGGCTAATTTTTTCTTGCAGCACTATAGCATGTTATATAATATTATAAATAAATTTATTTCACTTGTACTATAAAAAATGTTAATAAAATGTTAACAGAAATCATATATGTAGATGTAGTAATTTAAGACAAAAAAAAACGATAAGATAAAAAATTGATTTCATTTATTTTTACAACATAGTGGAAATATTGATGATGTTCCGTTTTATCAGCTTCTGTCTGACAGGCTCTTACAAAGAAAAATAATGACCCTTCTGAACGCTTACCATTATAAATCTCTTTAATCTTTTCCATGAGGTGATATTCTTTTCTGATAAATACAGGCTCTCTTACACTCAAGATCAGGACAATCAGGATTTATTTTGAGAGCCATGTTAAAATCATTCAGAGCTCTGTTCATATCCACTCTTTCATAATAAAAATTTCCTCTGTTCATATAAGCCCTGAAAAAATCTTCAGGCTTATTTTTGCTGATAACTTTGAATTTATATGGGCTAATACTCAACGCTCTGTTAAAATCCAGAATACTTTTATCATATTCTCCCTTTTTATAATATGCATAACCTCTGTTATTAATGGCATCCATATAATTTCCGTCTATATTTATTGCTCTGTCAAAATCTAAAATAGCTCTGTTAAAATCTCCTTTATCTATATAAACTTTTCCTCTGTTATTAAAAGCAGAAGAAAAATCAGATCTAATATTTATTGCTTCATTAAAATCTTTAATAGCTCTATCATATTCTCCCTTTTTATAATAAGCATAACCTCTGTTATTATATATACTTCCTGTTGAATTACCAGTAGATGCATTTTTCAGAAGCAAATTATAATCGCATATAGCTTTATCATATTCTCCTTCATAAATATAACCTGCTGCCCTGTTATACAGTGCCTGATAAAGATTGGGATTTTTATTAAGAACATCATTCCATAGTGTTATACTATTATGCCAGACCTTACATCTCTGCCAAGTCAAAACATTCAAAA